>NZ_JBQENN010000007.1:104913-188029 GCF_052044625.1 Pseudomonas sp. 22515 | reverse complement strand
AAAAGCTGGCGCGATCCCTGTGGGAGCGGCCTTGTGTCGCGATGGGCCGCAAAGCGGCACCAAAATCTCCAGCCAAACTGCAGAATCGGCCACATCAGCCGATAACCTGTCCACAGCATCAAGCATGGCCGCTTGCCAGCCCTCGGGACATGATGCAACCTTGCCAAATCCGCCGCAGCCACAAGGCAGCGTTCCCTCTTCAAGCGAGTCTTCGATGAAAAGCCAACCCGATGCCGCCAGCCGTGTGGCGGCCGAGGTCGTGACACAGTTACCCGTGCCCTCGCGGCTCGGCATGCTGCGTTTCGAAAGGCTCAACGAAGCCACCTGGGCCATGCTCTACCTTGACCCAGCCTGTGAGCGCCAGTTCGGCCTGAAAACCGGCGAGTTGTGTGCCCTGATTGACGCGCCCTACGCCAGCCTGATGGAACCCGAGGCACGCTACCGGCTGCACGACGAAATCCAGTTGCAACTGGCCCAGCGCGGCTACTATCGCGTGCGCTACACCCTGCACACGCCGAGCACCTCGCTGCGCCTGCTGGAAGCGGGTGAAGCCTACAAGCAACACAACCGCCAGCTGTTGCGCGGCTACCTGAGCGTGCTCGACGACCAGCAGGAAGAGACCGGCGAACCCGGCGCCAGCGACCTGGAGTCACGCAACAACCGCCTGCAACTGGCCCTGCAGCTGAACCAGCGCACGCAGCAAGAACAACTGGAGCACCTGGAGCGGGTGCGCGGCCAGCAGGACCTTATCCTGCGCCTTGCCCGCCATCGCTACAGCGCGGGCAACTCGCTGCTCGAAGCGGCCCAGCTAATCACCCAGAGCGCCTGCGAAATCTACAAGGTCGACAGCGCCAGCATCTGGCACCTGGAAGACCAACGCCTGGAACCGATCATCGCCTGGTACCGCGACGCACAGGAGCACCGCCAGCCCGAAGCCATCGATGCCAGCCGCTTCCCCGACTACCTGGATGCACTGCACGCAAGCCGCGCCATCGACGCTCACAACGCCGGCCACGACCCGCGCACCCGCGCCCTGGCGCAAAGCATGCGCCCGGAAAACAAGGCCATGCTCGACGCCAGCATCCGTGTCGATGGCCAGGTGATCGGCGTGTTGTGCCTGGAGCAAACCGGCCAGCCACGGGCCTGGCAGTCGGACGAGATTGCCTTTGCCGGCGAGCTGGCCGACCAGTTCGCCCAAGTGATCACAAACCACAAACGACGGGCCGCGGCCAGCGCCCTGCACCTGTTCCAGCGTGCGGTCGAGCAGAGCGCCAGCGCCTTTCTGCTGGTGAACCGCGACGGCCGGGTGGAGTACGTCAACCCCAGCTTCACCGCCATCACCCAGTACAGTACCGACGAAGTGCAGGGCCGCCAGCTGGGTGAGCTACCGGCACTGGAGAACCTCAGCGAACTGCTGTTCGACTCGCCGTCGAGCCTGGCCATGGGCAACAGTTGGCAGGGCGAGTTCAAGAGCCGGCGCAAAAACCTGGAGCCGTACTGGGGCCAGTTGTCGATTTCCAAGGTGTACGGAGACAACCGTGAGCTGACCCACTACATCGGCATCTACGAAGACGTCACCCAGACCAAGCTGGCCCAGCAACGCATTGAACGCCTGGCTTACACCGACAACCTCACCAACCTGGGCAACCGCCCGGCGTTCATCCGCAGCCTGGACGAGCGCTTCGCCCGCGATGGCGAAAGCTCGATGTGCCTGCTGCTGGTGGACATCGACAACTTCAAGCGCATCAACGACAGCCTAGGCCACCAGACCGGCGACAAGCTGTTGATCAGCCTGGCCAGGCGTTTGCGCAACAGCCTGCACAGCGGTGGCATCCTGGCGCGCTTTGCCAGTAACGAGTTCGCCGTGCTGCTCGACCACACCAGCCTTGAAGATGGCCAAGGCGTCGCCCAGCAGTTGCTGTGCACCCTCGACAAGCCGATGTTCGTCGACAACCAGCTGATCAACGTCACCGCCTCGGTAGGCCTGGCCTGTGCTCCGTTGCACGGCGTCGACCCGGCCAGCCTGATGAAGAATGCCGGCCTTGCATTGCACAAGGCCAAGGCCAACGGTAAACACCAGGTACAGGTGTTTACCGAAGTGCTCAACGCCGAAGCCAGCTACAAGCTGTTCGTCGAGAACAACCTGCGCCGTGCCCTGACCCAGAATGAGCTGGACGTGTTCTACCAGCCCAAGCTGTGCCTGCGCAGCGGTCGCCTGCTGGGCCTGGAAGCGCTGCTGCGCTGGAACCACCCCGAACGCGGCATGATCCGCCCGGACCAGTTCATCAGCGTGGCCGAGGAAACCGGCCTGATCATCCCTATCGGCAAATGGGTGGTGCGCCAGGCGTGCTGCATGAGCCAGCAACTGCGCAAGGCCGGCCTGGGCAACCTGCATGTAGCCATCAACCTGTCGCCCAAACAGTTCTCCGACCCGGACCTGGTGGCGTCGATCAGCACCATCCTCAAGGAAGAAGCCCTGCCCCCGCACCTGCTGGAGCTGGAGTTGACCGAAGGCCTGCTGCTGGAAGCCAGCGAAGACACCCACCGCCAGCTGGACGAGCTGAAGGCCCTGGGCCTGACCTTGGCCATGGACGACTTCGGCACCGGTTATTCGTCGCTGAGCTACCTGAAGAAGTTTCCGATCGACATCCTCAAGATCGATCGCAGCTTCATCAACGAAATCCCCGACAACCAGGACGACATGGAAATCACCTCGGCGGTGGTGGCCATGGCCCACAACCTGAAGCTGAAGGTGGTGGCCGAAGGGATCGAGACGCCGGAGCAACTGGCGTTCCTGCGCCGCCACCGCTGCGACGTGGGCCAGGGCTACCTGTTCGACCGGCCGATTCCCGGGCGCGAGCTGGCCGAGCGGCTGAAGCGCTATCCGCGTGGCCCGGTGGCCTGACAGCTGCGTAATCCTCGGGCACTATAGAAGCCATTCGGGCCCTTTCGNCCTGTGCTGTACCTGTGGGAGCGGGCATGCCCGCGAAGGCCCAAACCCCTACCCCACTGAATAAACACAGAGGAACGGCCATGGTCCTGCGTTCGGAAATCCTGGTGAACAAAAACGTCATGCCAACTGCGGAACAGGCCCTGCCTGGCCGCGACACGCCAATGAGCCTGCCCGAGTTCCACTACGTCTTCAAAGACACCCCGCTGCTCGGCCCGTTCTTCGAAGGCGCCATCGACTTCGCCATCTTCGGCCTGGGTTGCTTCTGGGGCGCGGAGCGCCGCTTCTGGCAGCGTGAAGGTGTGGTCAGCACCGTGGTCGGCTACGCCGGCGGCTTCACCCCGCACCCTACCTACGAAGAAGTCTGCTCGGGCCTGACTGGCCACACCGAAGTGGTGCTGGTGGTGTTCGACAAGGACAAGGTCAGCTACCGCGAACTGCTGGCAATGTTCTGGGAGCTGCACAACCCGACCCAAGGCATGCGCCAAGGCAACGACATCGGCACCCAGTACCGCTCGGCCATCTACTGCACCAGCCCGGAACAGCTGGAACAGGCCAAGGCCAGCCGCGACGCCTTCCAGGCCGAGCTGAGCAAGGCCGGCTTCGGTGAGATCACCACCGAAATCGACCAGGCACCGACCGTCTATTTCGCCGAGGCCTACCACCAGCAGTACCTGGCCAAGAACCCGGACGGCTACTGCGGCATCGGCGGCACCGGCGTGTGCCTGCCACCCAGCCTGCAAGGTAACTGAAGCATGAGCACGATGACCCTGTTCCACTCGCCGTTGTCGCCTTTCGTGCGCAAGGTCATGGTGGTGTTGCACGAGACCGGCCAGCTTGAGCGGGTGCAGCTGCAGCCGGTGAACATCAGCCCGGTGAGCGGCGACCCGCAGCTCAACCTGGACAACCCGATCGGCAAGATCCCGGCCCTGCGCCTGGAAGACGGCACCGTGCTGCACGACAGCCGGGTAATCTGCGAGTACCTCGACCTGCAGCACGTTGGCCTGCCGCTGCTGCCGCGTGAAGGTTCGGCGCGCTGGCGGCGCATGACCTTGGTATCACAGGCCGATGCGATCATGGATGCGGCGGTGTCGAGCCGGTATGAGAGCTTCCTGCGGCCAGAAGACAAGCGCTGGGATGGCTGGCTGCAAGCGCAGGGTGACAAGATCCGCCGTAGCCTGGCCAACCTGGAGCAGGAGCACTTGCCGGAGCTGATCTCCGGCTTCGACCTGGCGGCGATTGGTGTGGCTTGTGCGCTGGGCTATCTGGATTTGCGTCAGCCCGGGTTTGGCTGGCGTGAGCGCCAGCCTGGGTTGGCGGCGTGGTATGCCGAGGTGGTCAAGCGGCCATCGATGGTCGCTACAGCGCCAGTGGCCTGAGGGCCCCATCGCGGGTAAACCCGCTCCTACAGATTTTCCACAGTGTTCGCTATCTGTGGTGGGCTTGTGGGAGCGGGCGTGCCCGCGAAGGCCTCACCTCGGTATCACAGGAAACAACAGCCCGATCCTGAGCGCCAACCAGCGCCCGATCTCTCTATCTTCCCTCATGCCGCCCTCCCCACCCGCGCCCAGTCCAGCCGCCGGGTCAGCACCATGAACACCCCAAGCAAGCCGAAACACAACAGCGACCCCATCAGCAGCGCATAGTCTTCGGCACTCAGCAGCCCGAAGAGCAGCGCGTACAACGCCGCCAAACCCGCTGCAAAACCCACCCCTCGCACCAGGCTGCGCAACACATGGCTCAGGTAGAAGCCGATCAGCATCACACAGGCTGAAGCCGACAGCCCATACGCCAGACCAAAGCCAATGTGCTCGGACAACGACAGCAGCAGCAGATAGAAGAACGCCAGCGCCACGCCTACCAAGATGTACTGCACGGGGTGCACGCTCAGGTTCTTCATTACCTCGAACAGGAAGAAGCCGGCAAAGGTCAGGGCAATGAACAACAACGCGTATTTGATTGCCCGCTCGCTTTTCAGGTACTGGTCCACCGGGTCTATAAAACTCACGCCAAAGCTGCGCTCACTGAAATCCGTACACTGCCCGGCGTTAGCGCACTGGCGTATGGCATCCTCAAGGTTGGTGGCAAAGAACGAGGTTTGCCAATGGGCACTGAAGCCTTGAGCATCGATTTCGCGGCGGTTGGGCAAGTAGTTGCCGACGAAGCTCGGGTGCGGCCAGTTGGCGCGCATGTCCACGCTGCTGGTACGGCCCACGGGGACCACGTGCAACTGGCCGGTACCTTGCAGCGCCAGGTCAAAGCCATAACTGAACGCTCGCGCCTGTAGCCCGTCCAGCCCCGGCAGGCTGGCGTGCACGCCGCCGCGCATCCAGTCGAGCTGGGTGCCGGGCTCGAACGGCACTTTTTGATCGTCCATGCTCAGCTCCAAAGCACTTTCGATACCGCGGATATCACTGATGCCCACCACCAGGAACGGCGTGTCGAAGCGGTAGTCGTCAAAGTCCTTGTCGATGCCCCAATGCGCCGGGAGCTTGAAGCGGCCGCTGATACGGCCTTTGGTGTGAAACAACCGCGCCTGGTAGATGCCTCGGGCGCGCAGTTCGGTGTCCACACCCAGGTCGGCGTCGAAGGTTTCCGGCAGGAAGTACAGGTGGCCGGCGATGGTGCTGGTTTCCTGGGTACGCTCACCGTCCTTTTCGATCCAGCGGCGCTGGTACTTGCGGTACGGCACCACCAGCAGCGGGCCGCTGAGTTGCTGGTCAAAGCTGGTGCTCTGGGCAATATCGCGCAACACGCCGTCGCGCATGGCCTGGCGTTCGTCGATCAGGCCGTTGATCAGCAGTAGCGGGATGAGCAGCAGCAACATCAGCATGGCGATCATGCCGAGTTTGAAACCGAGGGTCTTGTTCATGTGGCCTCCTGTGGCAGTGGGCGCAGTGTCTGCGCCTTGCATGGAGGCTTTGTGGAGCGCGTGTGTGATTTACGTGTATTTGGGGCTGCTGTGCAGCCCCGGCTGTCTCAGCTGATGCGCCGCACCGGCAGCCACAACCGCACCCGCACCCCGCCATCGACGTTGTCCACCGCCAAGGCTCCGCCATGCAGCTGCATCACCTCGGCCACGAAGTTCAGCCCCAGCCCGGTACTCTTGCGCCCGCTCCCGGGCCGCGGCAGCGAGTAGAACCGCTCGCTGACCCGCCCGATGGCATAGGCCGGTATCGCTTGCCCCTGGTTGAACAAACTCAACGCCACCCGCTCGCCATCGCGCTCCAGGTCGAACAGCAGCGTGCCACCTTCCGGAGTGAAGTCCAGTGCGTTGTCGAGCAGATTGGCCAACGCCTGGCGCATCAGAAACGGATCGCAGAGCAAGCGCAAAGTGGCAGGCACCCGCTGACGTACCTGCAAACGGGCGCCTTCGATACGCGCCGCATGGGCCAGCAGCAACTCATCGACCAATGCCGCCAGCGCCACCTGCTGCTCGTCCTCCAGCGCCTGCATCTGCTCGACCCTGGCCAGGTTGAGCAGCCGCTCGATCATCTGTTGTAACCGCTCGCTCTCGCGCTCGATATTGCCGGCAAAGCGTGCCCGCTGATCAGCGGGCATATCCTCGCCCTGCAACAGCTCGGAAGCACCACGGATGGCCGCCAGCGGGCTTTTCAGCTCGTGAGTCAGGGTGTGCACGTAGCGCTCGACATAGGCCTTGCCTTCCAGCTGGGTGCGCATGCGTTCCACTGCCTGTGCCAGGTTCGCCAGCTCGCCGCCCTTGTAATGCGGAAGCTCCGCACGTTCCCCTTCGCTGACCGCCTGCGCATAACCTGCCAACTTGCGCAGCGAGCGCGCAAGCCACCACGACAGAGCCGCGCCGATCAGCAAGCCCAGGCCGATCAGCCCTAGCCCCAGGGTGAGCAGGCGCCGCTCGGAGCGGTCGATGTAGGGTTGCAATGAGCTATTGGGCTTGGCGACGGTGACAACCCCGATGATCTTGCCGTTGTCGATGATCGGCGCGCCAACGTGCATCACCGAGGTGCTTTCGTCGTTGGGGTCGCTGCGGGTGGAGCGGGCGCCATACTGGCCACGCAGGGTCAGCAGCACGTCATTCCACTGCGAGTAATCCTTGCCCAGGGCCTCGCCACTGGAGTCCAGCAACACGATGCCCTTGGCGTCAGTGACGTAGATGCGGTGGCTGACCTGGTTCTTGGCCAGCCCCCAGATCTGTGCGCCCGGGCTGCGCGAGCCGTAGGCCTCGAGCACCTCGGGCAGGCGGCCCTGGTTCAGGGTGCCGGCCTTGACGTCATCCCGCAGGATTTCTGCCAGCAGGTTGGCAGTGTCTACCAAGGTTTCTTCGGAGGATTGGCGCACCACCGGGCGAATCTGTTCGCGTACGGTATTGAGCAAGAAGTAACCGGCCAAGCCGACGAACAGGAAGTACACCAGAAAGATGCGAATGCCCAACCGCATCAGGCGTGCTCCGGGCTATAGCTGTAACCGAGGCCGCGATGGGTCTGAATCGGCTCGGCATCACCCGCTACCTGGCGCAGTTTGGCGCGCAGGCTCTTGATATGGCTGTCGATGGTGCGCTCATAGCCCACGTCGGAGGCCACGCCCAAAGCGTCGAGCAGCTGTTCGCGGCTGAACACCCGCTGCGGTTGTTCGAGCAGGCATTGCAGCAAGCGGAACTCATGCCGGGTCAGCGTGAGCGGCTGGCTGCGGTAGGTGATCTGCATGCGCAAGGTGTCGAGGTGGAACAAGGTGGTTTCGCCGACAACCTCGGCCCTCGGGGCCATGCGTTTGAGGATCGCCCGAACGCGCGCTGCCACTTCACGAGGGCTGAATGGTTTTACCACGTAGTCGTCGGCACCGATTTCCAGGCCTACTACGCGGTCGATTTCACCGTCCCGGGCGCTGAGAAACATCACCGGCACCTCGGTGAACCGGCGCAGCTGGCGACAGGTTTCGAAGCCACTGATGTCGGGCAGGCCGATGTCGAGGATGACCAGGTCGGCCGGGCGCTGGCGCTGCTGGTCGAGGGCGGCACTGCCCAGGGTTACCCACTCGGTGCTGTGACCGTCGGCCTGCAGGGCGTAGACCAGGGTGTCGGCGATGGCGGCTTCGTCTTCGACGATGAGGATATGAGGCATGGCGTCCGGCCTTGCGGTTTTGAAGGTTGGCACATTTCAGTGTAGGAGCGGGCTTNTGCCTGACACCCCATTATGTGTGTTCGCGGGCAAGCCCGCTCCTACATTGTATGGCGCACGCTTCAGATCAGCAGCCTGGCTTGCCAGCAGTGAACTTCTTCGCCGGGTTGACCGCCGCCTTGAACTCGCGCAGCGCCTTGGAACCCACCAGCAGCGGGTAGTTGAAGTTGCTGCGGTCCACCAGATTCACCTCGACGGTGCGCTTCACATCCCCCAGGCACAACTCCAGGTCGACCACCGGGCGCTTGGAGACCTCTGGCGCATCCCCTTCGTCCTCTTCATCGGCACGGCCCTTGATCTTGCTGATGCGCGAGACCTTGTGCTCGTACACCTTGCCGTCCGATTCCTTGGTCGCCAGGCGGAAGCGCACCCACTCGTCCCCATCGCGGGTGAACAGCTCGATATCCTTGGCCGACAACGACGCGGTAAAGGCACCGGTGTCCATCTTGGCTTTCAGGGTTTCGCCCAGCTCGGGCAGGGCGATGTTCTCGTAACGGCCGTAGATAGTGGGTTCTGCGGCCATCACCGGCAGCGCCAACAGCGACAACATGGCTAAAAGAGATTTCACAAGCAGGCTTCCTTGAGAGGGTCAGTGCTTAGACTGCACTGGGCAGATAGGTTCGCTGTCACAAGCCTAACCAACATAATGTGAAACATTTGTCCCCGCCGTCGGGCATTGGACATTTGGCGTAGGCCACCGCCCTGCTTATCATTGCCAACCGTTTATCTCCCACAACAAGAGTCTCTTTATGCGTCGCCTGCTGACCGGCATTCTCACTACCACCCTGCTGCTGCTCAACACCGTGGTGTTGATCTGCCCGCTGCTGGTCTTCGCCCTGCTCAAGCTGGTGCTGCCAGGCCGTGGGCGTGACTATGCCTCGTGGGCAGTGATGTGGGTGGCCGAAACCTGGTCGGAAATCGACAAAGCCATCTTCGCCCTGTGCATCCCTACCCAGTGGGACATCCGCGGTGTGGAAAACCTGCGCAAGGACACCTCGTACCTGGCCGTGAGCAACCACCAGACCTGGGTCGACATCCCGGCGCTGATCGAAAGCCTCAACCGCCGGACACCGTTCTTCAAGTTCTTCCTGAAAAAGGAGCTGATCTGGGTGCCGTTGCTGGGCCTGGCCTGGTGGGGGCTGGACTACCCGTTCATGAAGCGCTACAGCAAGGCGTTTCTGGAAAAGCACCCGGAGCTCAAGGGCAAGGACCTGGAAATCACCAAGGCGGCCTGCGAGCTGTTCAAGCGCCAGCCAGTGACCGTGGTCAATTACCTGGAGGGCACGCGGTTTACTGAAGCCAAGCGCCAGGAGCAGCAGTCGCCGTATCGCTACCTGCTCAAGCCCAAGGCGGGTGGTGTGGCGTTTGTGCTCGCGGCATTGGGTGAGCAGTTGGATGCCCTGCTGGATGTGACCATCGTGTACCCCGGCAACAAAGCACCGGGGTTCTGGGACTTGCTCAATGGCAGCATCAGCCGGGTGATTATCGACATTCAGGTGCGGGAGCTGGACCCGGCGTTGTGGGCGGGGGATTACGAGAATGATCCCGAGTTTCGGCAGACGGTGCAGGCTTGGGTGAACCAGCTGTGGGTGGCGAAGGACCAGCGGATCGAGCAGCTGCGGCAGGAAATGAGCTGATAATTTTCAAGTGTCTGCCCGGGCCTCTTCGCGGGCACCCTGCGAAGAGGCCCGGGCAGACTGCGCAAGAATCCTCACCCGACCTTCAGACCGAGGGCTGAGCCAATGGCGCCGGTGTGGTCCACAAACTCCCCAGATTCTGCAACAACGCCCCGGCAATCCCCTGCTGCCCCAGGTACTGCAGCAGCAGCGGCGCAAACTGCCCGATCATCCCGGTATCCATGCCTAGCGCCTTGAACGCATTGTCCAGGTCGCTACGGTTTTCCACGTTGTTGCCCAGTGCGTTGCTCAACGCCGACTGGCTCTCGCTGCTCTTGCCCAGCAAATCACCCAACCCACTTAACCCGCCCAGCGCATTTGCACCGGCCAGCAGGTCCAGCCCTGGCACCGCCTTGGTCAGTTGCCCATAGTCATCGCTGCTAAGGTTGTTGCGTGCCAGCCCCAGCATGGCTCCTGCTCCGCCTACCGCCTGTTCAGGGGTAATGTTCAACTGGCTGCCCAAGGTGTTGAGCAAATTGGCCTGCGCTTCGGGTGCCTGTACCTGGCCTTGTTGTTGCTGGTTCTGCATGGCGGACACGGCGTTGGCGGCGTCGCTGAGGTTGAAGGCGAACACCGGGCTTGCGGCCAGGGTCATCAGGGTTGCCAGGGTGATTGCTTTCATCGGGAGGGACCTCGTTGGCCGGGATGGCCTGGGAAACGACAATTTGACTTGTGGTTTTGGGGTTTGTTCCAAGCCAATTATCGGGACTCTTGGCCATTAAGGGCCGGCATCGCCTACCTGATATTTCTGTCAGTAGCGGACTCCGCTGGATTGGCAGACACTGCCGAATGTGCGTTCACAGCCGCTATAGGTCAAATTCAATGAGTAACCACCAAACACATACCTATACTGCCTATGGTTACGCAACGACATTGCCGTCGGAAAAAGCACGTCAAGGATTTAATGGTGAGTTCCCTGACGCGCTGACGGGGCTTTACTTTCTAGGTTCCGGATATAGAGCATATGAAACCAAACTGATGCGCTTCATATCACCTGACAGCTTAAGCCCATTTGCTGAAGGGGGCATTAATTCATACTGCTACTGCGGCAACGACCCAGTCAACAACAGTGACCCCACGGGCCATGTCGGTGTACGCGCAGCTATTGTTAAGCGGCGACTTCCATTGCCCCGGACACGCTCACAGACACTGCTTCAACTCGATAGTCCGGCCCAAGTCAACACACCTTATCATCGGGATGCTCCGCCTTACTTTACCTCCCATCCCGCAGTATTTTCGACATCAGGTACTCCGCCCACTTATAACCTTGGAGCGCTTCCAAGCTATTCCGAGCAGTTGCCAACCGGGCACCAGCGCATTGTCACACCTACCCTGTTGCCCACTGATAAAGGCCCGAAATTTCTGCCCCCCCCCAGACCACCTAGATATCCGATACCTAAACCCCAGCCTGAGATACAAGCTGCTCTTCCGCCAGATCAAGCTCGAGCCTACCGAGTTAGGCTACAGGCTATGCACGATAGGTATCGCCGGTTGAAACAGGTACTCAGAAGGTTGGAACGTGGAGACATGCATGTCCCTGAAGAACTTCGCCGGAATATCGAACAATTGCGCCAAGAGGGAACCCGCATCCGAGAGTTGCTAGCAGATTAGCGTGAAGTAAAGTCGACCCAAGAGCGTTATGTGAGCAGCGTTATACCAGCTGTCGAAAGTAACGCGATCGCAAGTGCAGATGCTGGCTGAGATGCGGTAAGCCAGAACAGCCATAAAAGAGCCCCTCTGTTCGAGGGGCTTTTGTTAAGCGTCAGTTGTTACGCCGCACCCCACATCTTATGCGGGTCAATCACAAACTTCTTAGGCACACCCGCATCAAACTCGCCATACCCTTCCGGCGCCTGATCCAGGTTGATCACCTGCACACCTACAACCTCAGCAATGTTGATCCGATCCCACATGATCGCCTGCATCAGCTGGCGGTTGTACTTCATGGTCGGGGTCTGGCCGGTGTGGAAGCTGTGCGATTTCGCCCAGCCCAGGCCGAAGCGGATGCTCAGTGCCCCGATCTTGGCAGCGGCATCGACCGCGCCCGGGTCTTCGGTCACGTACAGGCCCGGGATACCGATGTTGCCAGCTACGCGGGTCACTTGCATCAGCGAGTTCAGCACGGTGGCCGGGGCCTCGTGTTTGGCACCTTCGTGGCCATGGCCACGGGCCTCGAAGCCGACGGCGTCGACGGCGCAATCCACTTCCGGCTCGCCGAGGATGTCGACGATCTGCTCGTGCAGCGGGGTGTCCTTGGACAGGTCGACCACTTCGAAGCCCTGCGACTTGGCATGGGCCAGGCGAGCCGGGTTCAGGTCACCGACGATCACGCAGGCGGCGCCCAGCAGGCGCGCCGAGGCAGCGGCAGCCAGGCCGACCGGGCCGGCACCGGCAACGTAGACCGTGCTGCCTGGGCCTACGCCTGCCGTTACGGCACCGTGATAGCCGGTGGGCAGGATGTCGGACAGGCAAGTCAGGTCACGGATCTTTTCCATGGCCTTGTCGCGCTCAGGCAGCTTCAGCAGGTTGAAGTCGGCGTAAGGCACCAGCACGTATTCGGCCTGGCCACCGGTCCAGTCGCCCATGTCGACGTAGCCGTAGGCACCGCCGGCGCGCGCCGGGTTGACGGTGAGGCAGACACCGGTGTGCATCTCTTTGCAGGAGCGGCAGCGGCCGCAGGCGACGTTGAACGG
Source organism: Pseudomonas sp. 22515 (assembly GCF_052044625.1). Taxonomy (NCBI): domain Bacteria; kingdom Pseudomonadati; phylum Pseudomonadota; class Gammaproteobacteria; order Pseudomonadales; family Pseudomonadaceae; genus Pseudomonas; species Pseudomonas sp. 22515. Next base: position 175,557 of record NZ_JBQENN010000007.1, on the reverse strand, counting down.
GACCGATACCAGGTCGCCGATCTGCATGCGCTCGACATCGCGACCCTTCTCGACGATTTCACCGGTGATTTCGTGGCCCAGGACCAGGCCGACCTGGGCAGTGGTGCGGCCACGGACCATGTGCTGGTCAGAACCGCAGATGTTGGTGGAGACCACCTTCAGGATGACGCCGTGTTCGATTTTCTTGCCGCGCGGGTCCTGCATTTTCGGGTAGTCGATCTTCTGTACTTCGACCTTGCCAGCGCCGAGATACACCACTCCACGATTGCCAGACATGCTCTTACCTCGCTTGATTTTTATTTATGCAGCGGTGGTTGAACGCGCCGCCATCCGTGGGCGGCATGTGTTTCTGGAATGAGGGAATTGTGGGCCGGATGGGGAGATCTGCGCTGACTGGGAGCGACAGAGAGATGCCTTTTAGCGGCAGGAGTGTCGTTGGGGAGTTTGGGCAAACAGAGAGCGGCGGCCTGTGCGGGCCTCTTCGCGGCTAANGCGCGGCTTTAGCCGCGAAGAGGCCGGCACCGGTTATTACAGAACGACAGTCCGGTTGGCGTTCAGGAACACCCGCCGCTCGATGTGATAACCCACCGCCCGCGCCAATGTCAGGCATTCGATATCCCGCCCTTTGGCAATCAGGTCTTCGGGATAGTGACTGTGATCCACCACCTCGACACCCTGGGCAATGATCGGCCCTTCATCCAGGTCGTTGTTGATGTAGTGCGCTGTGGCACCGACCATTTTCACGCCCTTGTTGTAGGCCTGGTGATAAGGCTTGGCGCCTTTGAAGCCCGGCAACAGCGAGTGGTGAATATTGATCGCCCAACCATCCAGACGGCGGCAAAGCTCGGGCGACAGTACCTGCATATAGCGGGCAAGAATAACCAGCTCAGCACCGGTCTCCTCGATCACCTGCAGCACCTTGCGCTCTTGCCCGGGCTTGTCCTTGGGGTCGAGTGCGAAGTGGTAATAAGGAATCTTGTGCCAATGCGCCAAGGGTTCGAGGTCCGGGTGGTTCGACACCACGGCCACCACATCCATACCCAGTTGGCCAATGCGCTGGCGATACAGCAGGTCATTCAGGCAATGGTCAGCCTTGGACACCATGATCACCACCTTGGGGCGGTGGTTGGGTGCGGTCAGCTCGAAAGCCATGCCGAACGCTTCGCTGCGCTCTGCGAGGCCGGCCCGGAAGCCCGCCTCGTCAAAATCGTCCGGCTGACGGAACTCGACGCGAATGAAGAAGCGTCCCGACTGCCGGTCATCGAAGGAGTGATGCTCCGTCACGTAGCAGCGCTGCTCGAAGAGGTAACGCGTCACCACGTCGACGGTGCCGAGCATGCTCGGGCAATCGGCGGTGAGAATCCAGGTATCCGGTGCCCGACTCATGTTCTTGCTCCTTAGGCTTCGATGCTCAGGCCGTATTCGGCAGAAGCGTCCTGCAGCCACAGCCACCAGTAATCGGCGAAGCTGCGGCGAATTACCAGCTCCCAGGTGTCTTCTGCAGTGCGGCGGATCACCAGTTGCGACTTGGCGAACACGGTGCCCACGGCCTTGCCCACCGGGAAGTTGTTCGGGTGAACATCATAGCTGGTGGACTTCATCAGCACGTCGCGCACGTTCGGGCCGCGCAGTTCCAGCAGGCTTTGCCCGCCACTGACATTGACGACCTGAATGTGCTGGCCTTCAAGGGCCGCGCGCAGCTTTTGCTCCGCTGCCAGCTCCTGGCCGCCGGGTACGATCAGCAGCCACTCATCTGGGCCGACCCATTGCAGCGACATGTCCTTGTTGGCGACCACGGTCAGCGCCACGGGCAGCTCCAGGCCAAGGGCCTTGTGCACGCCGGCGGCGAATTCCGGGTTGTGGCCATCACCACGCAGGGTGAGGTGACCGAGGAACTTGCGTTCACGCAGGGTCACGCCTGCGTTCTTGCGGCCTTTGCCTACCAGGCTGGCCAGGTCGGCATGGTGCAGTGGCGACTGGGCTTTGGCCTCGGCGCCGGGGTTTTGCTGGAAGACGTTGATAGCGCTCATTTCTTACCTGCCTTGAATTCTGGATTCGACCACGATGCCTGCGGGAGACGGCCATCCTGTGGGAGCGGGCATGCCCGCGAATGCGATGTTGAATTCACCGCCCTCTTCGCGGGCACGCCCGCTCCCACAGAGACCTCATTCCACGCTTGGCACCGGTTGGACCGGGGGCCTTAGACGTTCTGCCGCTCACCCTTCGGATCGAAGAACACCGAAGACACGATCTCCGCCTCGATCACGCTGCCATCTGCCTGCGGCGAGTAGACACGCTCGCCCATGCGTTTGAGGCCGCCTTTGACCACTCCCATGGCGAACGAGTAGCCCAGGGAGTTGGAGGCGTAGCTGGAGGTGACGTGGCCGACCATGTCCATCGGGATCGGCTGTTTCGGGTCGAACACCAATTGGGCGCCTTCCGGCAGCCACTTGGTCGGGTCGACCGGCTTCAGGCCCACCAGCTGCTTGCGGTTCTCACGTACGCAGTCTTCGCGGTTCATGCCACGCAGGCCGATCCACGAGAACGGCTTGTTGCGGCCAACGCACCAGCTCATGTTCAGGTCGTCCGGGTTCATCGAACCATCGGTGTCCTGGCCCACGATGATGAAGCCCTTCTCTGCACGCAGTACGTGCATGGTCTCGGTGCCGTACGGGGTCAGGTTGTACTTCTTGCCAGCTTCGATGATCTGTTCCAGCACGCCCATGGCGTAGTTGGCCTGCACGTTCACTTCGTACGACAGCTCGCCGGTGAACGAAATACGGAACACGCGGGCCGGCACGCCACCGACGTTGCCTTCCTTCCAGGTCATGAACGGGAAGGCTTCCTTGTCCATGTCGATGTCGGTCAGCTCGCTCAGCAGCTTGCGGCTGTTAGGGCCGGACAGGGTCATGGTGGCCCAGTGGTCAGTGACCGAAGTGAAGTACACCTTCAGCTCTGGCCATTCGGTCTGGTGATACAGCTCCATCCACTGCAGCACGCGGGCAGCGCCGCCGGTGGTGGTGGTCATGATGAAGTGGTTGTCGCCGACGCAGGCGGTTACGCCGTCGTCGAAGACCATGCCGTCTTCCTTGCACATCAGGCCGTAGCGGGCCTTGCCCACGTCGAGCTTGGTCCAGGCGTTGGTGTAGATGCGGTTGAGGAATTCGCGCGCGTCCGGGCCCTGGATGTCGATCTTGCCCAGGGTCGAGGCGTCCAGCAGGCCCACGCTGTCGCGCACGGCCTTGCATTCACGCGTGACGGCAGCATGGATGTCTTCGCCGGCTTTCGGGAAGTACCACGGGCGCTTCCACTGGCCGACGTCTTCGAACTCGGCGCCGTTCTTCACGTGCCAGGCATGCAGGGCAGTGAAGCGCACAGGCTCGAACAGGTGACCACAGTGACGGCCCGCTACCGCGCCGAACGTCACCGGCGTGTAGTTGGGGCGGAACATGGTGGTGCCCATTTCCGGGATGGTGATGCCGATCGAACGGGCGGCGATGGCCAGGCCGTTGATGTTGCCCAGTTTGCCCTGGTCGGTACCGAAGCCCAGCGCGGTGTAGCGCTTGACGTGCTCGACCGACTCGAAGCCTTCACGGGTGGCCAGCTCGATGCCGGCCGCGGTCACGTCGTTCTGCTGGTCGACGAACTGCTTCGGCCCCTTGGTGCCTTTGTCGTGCGGCACCAGGAACAGTGCCACGGTGGCCTCTTCCTTGCGCGCCACGGTTTTTGGCAGGGTGCCGACAGTGGCCTTGAAACCGGCCTCAGTGGCTGCGCGGACGCCGCCTTCGAAGCCATCGGCAATCACATCGCCCAAGGCATACACGCCGTTGATACCACCGACGCACTCACGCTTCTGCGGCGCATCGCCCGGCACGAAGCCAAGGATATCGTCACGCCATACCGGGCGACCGCCCAGGTGCGAAGCCAGGTGCACGATCGGGCTGTAACCGCCCGAGGACGCGATCAGGTCGCACTCGAGGACTTCGCCTGGGCTGGTGACTTTGTGTGCCTGCACATCGATCGCCGCCACACGGGCGCCGGTGACGTGCTTGCTGCCTTTGGCCTCGACCACGGCGCTGGAGGTGAGGATGCGTATGCCTTTGGCACGCGCTTCTTCAACCAGCGAGCCACGTGGGTTGTGGCGGGCGTCGGCGATGGCGACCACTTGCAGGCCTGCGTCGTGCCAGTCCAGCGCGGCGCGGTAAGCGTGGTCGTTGTTGGTCGACAGTACCAACTTGCGACCCGGCGCCACGCCATAGCGGCGAACATAGGTGGAAACAGCACCGGCCAGCATGTTGCCCGGCACGTCGTTGTTGCCGTACACCAGCGGGCGCTCGTGGGCGCCGGCAGCCAGTACCACGCGCTTGGCGCGGACGCGGTGCACGCGGTGGCGAACCTGGCCGATCGGGGCGCGGTCGCCGAGGTGGTCGGTGAGGCGCTCGTGAATGGTCAGGAAGTTATGGTCGTGGTAGCCGTTGACCGTGGCACGTGGCAGCAGGGTCACTTCCGGCAGGCCTTCCAGCTCTTTGACCACGGCGTTGACCCACTCGGCAGCAGGCTTGCCGTCGAGGGTTTCGCGGGTGTCGAGCAGGCTGCCGCCGAACTCTTCCTGCTCGTCAGCCAGGATCACGCGGGCACCGCTGCGCGCAGCGGCCAGTGCAGCAGCCAGGCCAGCAGGGCCGGCGCCGACGATCAGCACGTCGCAGTGCCGGTTCATGTAGTCGTAGCTGTCAGGATCGTTCTGCAGCGGTGCACGGCCCAGGCCGGCGGCTTTACGGATGTACTTCTCGTAAGTCATCCAGAACGATTTGGGGTACATGAAGGTTTTGTAGTAGAAGCCCGGCGGCATCATGCTGCCGCCTACCTTGCCGAGGATGCCCATGACGTCGTTGTTGACGTTCGGCCAGCCGTTGGTGCTGGTGGCGACAAGGCCCGCGTACAGTGCCTGCTGGGTGGCGCGCACGTTGGGGATCTGGGTAGCTTCGCTGGAGCCGATCTGCAGGATGGCGTTCGGCTCTTCGGTACCGGCGGCGATGATGCCGCGCGGGCGCGAGTACTTGAAGCTACGGCCGACAATGTCGACGCCGTTGGCCAGCAACGCGGCGGCCAGGCTGTCACCGGCATAACCCTGGTAGGTCTTGCCGTTGAAGGTGAAGTTCAGGACCTTGCTGCGGTCGATACGGCCGCCGCTGGCGAGGCGATAGGTCTGGCTCATACTTTTTCCCCTTGGCCTTTGACGGTCGACGTGGCGCTGGCGGCTTTGCCATTGGCGGTCACTTGCGGCTTCTCGCCAATCTTGTAGGTTTCCAGAATTTCGTAGGTCACGGTGTCACGGGTGACGTTGAAGTACTGGCGGCAGCCGGCAACGTGGTCCCACAGTTCATGGTGAATACCGCGTGGGTTGTCACGGTAGAACATGTAGGTACCCCACTCCTCGTCGGAGCAGGCGTTAGGGTCCAGCGGGCGGGCGATGTGTGCCTGGCCAGAGGCGTGGAACTCTTCTTCGGAGCGCAGCTCGCCGCAGTGGGGACAGAAAATATGCAACATGACGGTGTCTCCGGTTAGTGGGCGACGGCGGCGGCGCCGTGTTCGTCGATCAGTGCGCCGTTGTAGAAACGGTCCATGGAGAACGGCGCGGCCAGTGGGTGCATTTCGCCCTTGGCCAGGCTCGCGGCGAAGACGTTGCCCGAACCGGGGGTCGCCTTGAAGCCGCCAGTACCCCAACCGCAGTTGAAGAACATGTTCTTGACCGGGGTTTTGGTGATGATCGGGCAGGCGTCCGGCGAGGTGTCTACGATGCCGCCCCACTGGCGGTTCATGCGAACACGCGACAGGTTGGGGAACATCTCGACGATGGCCTGCAGGGTGTGCTCGATCACCGGGTACGAACCGCGCTGGCCGTAGCCGACCCAGCCGTCGATACCGGCACCGATCACCAGGTCGCCCTTGTCGGACTGGCTGATGTAGCCGTGTACGGCGTTGGACATGATCACGCTGTCGATGATCGGCTTGATCGGCTCGGATACCAGCGCTTGCAGCGGGTGCGATTCCAGCGGCAGGCGGAAGCCGGCCAGCTTGGCCATGTGCCCGGAGTTACCGGCGGTGACCACGCCGACGCGCTTGGCGCCGATGAAGCCTTTGTTGGTTTCAACACCGATGACCGCGCCGTTTTCCTTGCGGAAGCCGATCACTTCGGTTTGCTGGATCAGGTCGACGCCCAGGGCGTCGGCAGCGCGGGCGAAGCCCCAGGCCACGGCATCGTGACGGGCAACGCCGCCACGGCGCTGTACGGTGGCGCCGAGGATCGGGTAGCGGGTGTTCTTCGAGCAGTCCAGGTACGGGATTTCGGCCGCAACCTGGGCGGTGTTCAGCAGCTCGCCATCCACGCCGTTGAGGCGGTTGGCGCTGACCCGACGCTCGGAGTCACGCATGTCCTGCAGGGTGTGGCACAGGTTGTAAACGCCACGCTGGGAGAACATCACGTTGTAGTTCAGGTCCTGGGACAGGCCCTCCCACAGCTTCATGGCGTGCTCGTACAGGTGCGCCGACTCGTCCCACAGGTAGTTGGAACGCACGATGGTGGTGTTACGGGCGGTGTTGCCGCCGCCCAGGTAGCCCTTCTCGATTACGGCAACGTTGGTGATGCCGTGCTCTTTGGCCAGGTAGTAGGCCGTGGCCAGGCCATGACCGCCACCGCCGACAATGACCACGTCGTAAACCTTTTTAGGGGTTGGCGTGCGCCACATGCGCTGCCAGTTTTCGTGGTGGCTGAGGGAGTGCTTGAAAAGGCCGAAGCCCGAGTAACGTTGCATGGTGTGTGACTCCACTCAGCGGTAGACAGGGAAATCTGCGCACAGGGCCGCGACGTTCTTCGCCACATCGGCTTCGACGTCTGCGTCACCGAGGTTGTCGAGGATGTCGCAAATCCAGCCAGCCAGGGCCACGCACTGGGCGACCTTGAAGCCGCGGGTGGTGACGGCCGGGGTGCCGATACGCAGGCCCGACGTGACGAACGGCGACTGCGGGTCGTTCGGCACGGCGTTCTTGTTGACGGTGATATGCGCACGACCCAGGGCGGCGTCGGCGTCTTTGCCAGTCAGGCCCTGACGGATCAGGCTGACCAGGAACAGGTGGTTGTCGGTGCCACCGGAAACCACATCGTAGCCACGGTCGATGAACACCTGGGCCATGGCCTGGGCGTTTTCGATCACTTGCTGCTGGTAGGCCTTGAATCCAGGCTCCAGCGCTTCCTTGAAGCACACCGCCTTGGCAGCGATCACGTGCATCAGCGGGCCACCCTGGGCACCCGGGAATACAGCGGCGTTCAGCTTTTTCTCGATCTCTTCGTTCGACTTGGCCAGGATCAGGCCGCCACGCGGACCGCGCAGGGTCTTGTGGGTGGTGGTGGTGACCACATCGGCGAACGGGATCGGGTTCGGGTACAGGCCAGCGGCAACCAGGCCGGCAACGTGGGCCATGTCGACGAACAGCAGTGCGCCCACTTTGTCGGCGATGGCGCGGAAGCGTGGGAAGTCGAGGGTCTTGGAGTAGGCCGAGAAACCGGCAACGATCATTTTCGGCTTGTGCTCGACCGCCAGGCGCTCGACTTCGTCATAGTCGATCAGGCCGGTGTTGGTGTCGATGCCGTACTGGACAGCGTTGTACAGCTTGCCCGAGGACGACACTTTGGCGCCGTGGGTCAGGTGGCCACCGTGGGCCAGGCTCATGCCCAGGATGGTGTCACCGGCTTGCAGCAGGGCCAGGTAGACGGCGCCGTTGGCCGACGAGCCGGAGTGTGGCTGGACGTTTGCGTAATCGGCACCGAACAGCTGCTTGGCGCGCTCGATGGCCAAGGCTTCTACCTTGTCTACGTGCTCGCAGCCACCGTAGTAACGCTTGCCCGGGTAGCCTTCGGCGTACTTGTTGGTCAGGCCGCTGCCTTGGGCCTGCATGACGCGCTTGCTGGTGTAGTTCTCCGAGGCGATCAGCTCGATGTGATCTTCCTGGCGCTGTTCTTCGGCATTCATCGCCGCCAGCAGTGCATCGTCGTAACCCTGGATCTGGTCTTGCTTGCTGAACATTGTGTATCTCCCGGCAGCGATCGTTTTTTGTCGTGGGGCACTGTGGCCCTTTGTGGCGATGTTATGACTGGCGGGGTCGGGTCAGATGCCTGCGCACGCCTTGCAATGGCGCGTTTACGACATTCTCTTTGTGCCACCCATGCGGGCCCCTTCGCGGGCGCGCCCGCTCCCACAGTGATTGGCGTTTGCAGGACCATTGTGGGAGCGGGCGTGCCCGCGAATAGGCCGGCACAGTCATGAACAGAAATCGCTGCACGGGTTGTATAGGCAAGTGCTGAATCGATGGTTTAGAGTGCTGATCTGCGTCGTTCACAGGACCGTGCCATGACAGACAAGAGCCAACAATTCGCCAGCGACAACTATTCCGGCATCTGCCCCGAAGCCTGGGCGGCGATGGAAAAAGCCAACCGCGGCCACGACCGCGCCTACGGCGACGACCAGTGGACCGAGCGTGCATCGGAGTACTTCCGCAAGCTGTTCGAAACCGACTGCGAAGTGTTCTTCGCTTTCAACGGCACCGCTGCCAACTCCCTGGCCCTGGCGTCGCTGTGCCAGAGCTATCACAGCGTGATCTGCTCCGAGACCGCCCACGTCGAAACCGACGAATGCGGTGCGCCGGAGTTTTTCTCCAACGGATCCAAGCTGCTGACAGCGGCCAGCGTCAACGGCAAGCTGACGCCACAGTCTATTCGTGAAGTGGCGCTCAAACGCCAGGATATCCACTACCCCAAGCCGCGCGTGGTGACCATTACCCAGGCCACCGAAGTCGGCACGGTGTACCGCCCCGACGAGCTGAAGGCGATCAGCGCCACCTGCAAGGAGCTGGGCCTGAACCTGCACATGGACGGCGCACGCTTTACCAACGCCTGTGCTTTCCTGGGCTGCAGCCCGGCCGAACTGACCTGGAAGGCCGGTGTGGATGTGCTGTGCTTTGGCGGCACCAAGAACGGTATGGCGGTGGGCGAGGCAATTCTGTTCTTCAACCGCCAGCTGGCCGAAGACTTCGATTATCGCTGCAAGCAGGCCGGGCAACTGGCGTCGAAAATGCGCTTCTTGTCGGCGCCATGGGTCGGGCTGCTGGAAGATGGCGCCTGGTTACGCCATGGCAACCACGCCAATCATTGCGCGCAGCTGCTGGCATCGTTGGTCAGTGACCTGCCGGGCGTAGAGCTGATGTTCCCGGTGGAGGCCAACGGGGTGTTCCTGCAGATGCCGGAGCACGCCATCGAGGCGCTGCGGGGCAAGGGCTGGCGCTTCTATACCTTTATCGGCAGCGGTGGCGCGCGCTTCATGTGCTCGTGGGATACCGAAGAAGCGCGGGTGCGTGAGCTGGCGGCGGATATCCGCGCGATCATTGCTGGCTGAGAGATTGCCGGGAGGGCTTTGCCCTCTATCGCGACACAAGGCNGCCTGCAGGTGATGCAATCCTCTGTGGGAGCGGCCTTGTGTCGCGAAAGGGCCGCAAGGCGGCCCCGGCAATCTAAAGCCTGAACCCACCCATCTGGCGCGCCAGGTCATCGGCCAGACCACGCAATGCCTGGCATTCTTCCCGACACCCCTGCACCTCCGCCGCCGTCTCACGCGCCAAATCGGAAATCCCCTGCACCGTCCGGTTGATTTCCTCGGTCACCGCCGACTGCTCCTCGGTAGCCGTGGCCACCTGGTGGTTCATGTCACTGATGTGCTCTACCTGGTCGGTAATCGCGCTCAGCGATGCCCCGGTGCGCTGGCTCGATTCCACGCCACTGCCGGTCGCCTGCTGCCCTGCCTGCATTGAACTCACCGCCGAACCTGCACCCAGCTTCAGGCGCTGGATCATCTGCTGCACTTCGTCGGTGGACAGCTGTGTGCGCCGGGCCAGCGTACGTACTTCATCGGCCACCACAGCGAACCCGCGCCCCATCTCCCCTGCCCGCGCGGCCTCGATGGCAGCGTTCAACGCGAGCAGGTTGGTCTGCTCTGAAATGCTGCGGATTACCGCGAGCACTTCATCGACCGAGGCGACTTCGTCGGCCAGCTGGCTGACCGCATCGGCCGCCTTGCCGATGTCGCCCGACATGCCCTCGATGCCACGAATGGATCGTTGCACCACCTCGCGGGCCTGCAACGCCTCGTCTCGTGCCGACTGCGACGCCTGGGCCGCATCGCCGGCATTGCGGGCGATGTCCTGCACGGTCAGGCCCATCTCGTGTACAGCAGTGGCGACCATCTCGGTCATCTCCTGCTGGCGCCCGGAGCGCTCAGCGGTATTGTCCACCACCTGGGTTACCTGCTCCACGGCCCGCCGCAGCCGCTCGGAGGTACTCAACACCTCGCCGATCAGGCTGCGCTGGCTGTCCAGGAAGCGGTTGAAACCACGGGCCAGGTCACCCAGCTCATCCTGACGCGAATCGTCCAGCCGATGGCTGAGATCACCCGCTCCCCCGCCAATCTGAACCAATGCGGCGGTAACGCGGCGGATCGGCCGCACCAGGCCACGCGCCAGCAGTACCACCAACAGCAGCGACACCAACGCGACGGCGCCACCAATCAGGCTGGTCAGCCAGACGGCCTGATGCATTTGCGCGTAAATTTCCGACTCTGGCACTTCGGCCACAAGGGTCCAGTTGAGGTCGCGCAGCGGCAGGCCCAGCGCCAGGTAGCGCTCACCGTCACGGCTGAAGCGGCTGCTACGCAGGCTCTCGCCTCCGGTCATGACGCCTTTGGCTGAGTCCGCGCCAAGCTGTTCGGCAAGCTGGCGCTTGCCACTGAAGGCAGCATCGGGATGCACCTGGATCAGGCCATCGTTGCGCACCAGGAACACCTTGCCGTGCTCGCCAAAGCTGAAGTCGTGGATCAGCTTCGATAATTCGGTCATGCGCAAGCCCATGCCGGCCACACCCACCAGCTTGCCTTCCTTTTCCACGCGATAGTCGATGAACAGAGCCAGTTCGCCGGTGGCACCATCGATGTCGATGTTGATGAAACGCTCGGCGCCGCTGTCGATGTAACCGTAAAACCACTTGTCCTTGGGGTTGCTGCGGCTGAGGGTGCGGTCCAGGCCGTTCTCGTTGTAGTAGTGGCCGGTTTCAGTCGAGGCGAACAGCGTAGTAAAGGCGTGGTTGCGCTGTTTGGCGGCGGTCAGGTATTCGATGAATTGGGGCGCCTGCGCAGGATCTTCACCGGCAGCCAGCCAGTCGCGCAGCAGGGTGTTACCGGCAATGTCCGCGGCAGCGACCAACGGTTGGCCCAGCATGCGCTCGATGTCGTTGCGGATGGCTTCGATGCTGGCTGGCAGGGCAGTGTCGACCAGGTAACGGTCGGTGAGGCGGTTGAGCGCCACGGTAAAGATAATGACCACCACCAGGATGCTCGCCAGCAAGGCAGCACCCATGCTGGTGATCAATTGCAACTGGATGCTCTTACGCCAGATACGCATGCCCTACTCCCCGCACATTATTGTTTTGCGGGAAGTGTATACACTTGCGTATCCAGTTAATCCAGTGATCTGAAGCAATCAGATGCACCCTGTAGGCGGGTTTACCCGCGAATGCGGTGTGAAGCCACTGACGCTTTCGCGGGTGAACCCGCTCCTACGGGGGACGGTGTAAGGCCTTATTGCTCAGCGATGTCTATCTGCGCTTGAGTTCGCGCAAGGGTCTGCTGATGCCTGTAGGAGCGGGTTTACCCGCGAATGCGGTGTTGAAGCCACTGACGCATTCGCGGGTGAACCCGCTCCTACAGGGGAAGGTGTGCGGTCTTATTGCTCTGCAATGGTCCGCACGATGGCATCCACCGTGGCGTCGATCTGCGCTTGAGTTCGCGCAAGGGTCTGCTGATGCTCTTTCTGCAGTTCAACCTGTTTGGAGCACAGGTTAAGGGCAGCCAGCACCAGCAGTTTGTCACCGATCAAGGTCGGGTACTGACGCTTGGTCTCGTTAAGGGCTTTGTTGAGCATCCGTACCGCCTGGGCCAGGGTTTCTTCCTGGCCTTCGGGCGCCTTGATCGAATAGTCGATGCCGAGAATCGACACGACATTGATCGGCTGCTCTTGCAGTCTCATGCGCCAACAACGCCCGCGCTGGCGCGCTCGACCAGGGCCTGGATGCGTGCTGCGGTAGCGCCGTTCTTCTCTTCCTGTTCCATCAGCGACAGCTGCAGGGTTTCGTTCTCTTCCTTGGCCTGGGCCAGTTCCTGGCCAAGGGCGGTGTTCTGCTCGATGAGTTGAGCGTTTTTCTGCATCAGGTCGCTGACCAGTTGCTCGATTTGATTCAGGGAAGCTTCCAGCATGGGTCTATCTCAGGTTGTTGCGAGGGGCGCACACGATAAAGAAAAGTGCGGCCCATCGCCATTAAATATCGGATTCATAAGGTGTCTGACCCGCAGATTGACAGGGTAATCGACCCCTTGTTCCGACCTGGATCAACCGCCGGTCAGGAAAAGGTTCGCGGTTGCACAATTTTCCCCGGCCCCATTCAAGACTAACCAGTCACGACCGATAGCCCGGCAAGTCATGTTTTGTCGCTCTTTCCCCACTTGCCTGGATCCTGCTCTCCATGTCCCTACGCAACATGAATATCGCCCCGCGCGCGCTTCTCGGCTTCGCGCTCATCGGCCTGCTGATGCTCGGCCTTGGTATCTTCTCCCTGGTACAAATGGGCAACATCCGCCAGGCGGGCGTTGCCATCGAGCAAGTCAGCGTGCCCAGCATCAAGATCCTCGACGAACTCACCGCGCTGAACCTGCGCATGCGCACGCTTTCCTACCGCCTGCTGCTCAACCGCGAGCCGGCAACCCAACGCGATACCCTCGATCTGCTGGACCAGCGCAACAGCCAGATCGACCGCGCACGCCAGGCCTACCTGCCAATGATCGTCGCCGCCGACGAACAGGCAGCATTCGACCAGTACGGTCAGTTGCTCAACCAGTATCGCCAGCTGGAATCGCGCATGCGCACACTGAGCCAGGCCGATCGCCTGGACGAATTGCGTGACCTGCTCAACCGCGACCTGCTGGCCAACTCCGAGCAGATCAACAAGGTCATGGACACCTTGGTACGCATCAACACTGACCAGACTCGCGCCACCAACGAAAAAGCCGCCAACCAGTATGCCGGCGCTTTCGCCCTGGTGATCGGCCTGTTGGTTGCCGCCACCGTACTGACCTTCGCCTGTGCTTTCCTGCTGACCCGCAGTATCGTCAAGCCGATCGAAGAAGCACTCAAATGCGCCGAGCAAGTCGCCGACGGCGACCTGACCCACTTCATCCGCGCAGAGGGCACCGACGAAGCCGCCCGGCTGTTGCGCGCCATGGCGCGCATGCAGGACAAGTTGCGCGATACCTTGCAGCAGATCGCCGGCTCCGCCACCCAGCTGGCCTCGGCGGCCGAAGAGTTGAATGCCGTCACCGACGAAAGTGCCCGTGGCCTGCAGCAGCAGAACAATGAGATTGAACAGGCCGCCACTGCTGTCACCGAAATGACCAGCGCAGTGGAAGAAGTGGCGCGCAATGCCGTAAGCACATCAGAAGCGTCCAGTGAAGCCAGCCGCTCCACCGGCGATGGTCGTGACCTGGTGATGGAAACCGTGGGTGCGATCGAGCGCATGAGCGGTGATGTGCAGGCCACCGCCAAGCTGATTACTCACCTGGCCGAACAGTCGCGCGACATTGGCAAGGTGTTGGACGTGATCCGTGGCCTGGCCGACCAGACCAACCTGCTGGCGCTCAACGCAGCCATCGAAGCCGCGCGGGCCGGTGAAGCGGGCCGTGGTTTTGCCGTGGTCGCCGATGAAGTGCGCGCGCTAGCTCATCGTACCCAGCAGTCGACCAGTGAAATCGAGCGGATGATCGGCAGCATCCAGGGGGGTACCGAAGAAGCGGTTGAGTCGATGCGCACCAGCACCGAACGCGCCGAATCGACGCTGAACATCGCCCGCGGTGCAGGCATGGCGCTGGATACGATTGCCGGGGCGGTAGCGCAGATCAACGAGCGTAACCTGGTGATTGCCAGCGCGGCGGAAGAACAGGCACAGGTGGCGCGGGAAGTGGACCGCAACCTAGTGAACATCAATGACCTGTCGGTGCAGAGCGCTACCGGTGCCCATCAGACCAGTGCGGCGAGTGCAGAGCTGTCGCGGTTGGCGGTGGACCTTAATAGTTTGGTGGCGCGGTTCCGCACCTGAGCCTAAAAGGCACTGCTATGCCGCCTTGATAAGAGCCCCTCCCGAACTTGCGTGACCTGCGACACAGGAGGGGCACTATTGACACGCGAGAGCCCATTGGGCGGTAGAATCCCCGCTATCATGGGCCTGACTTTATGCATGACAAAATAGTCAACAGCCTTACGGCCAAAGAAGAAGCCGACATCAACTGTCGCGCTTCCCATTTTTACAGCAAAGCTTGCCACGTTGACCCAGTTAGCACCCGGCACTCCCGCCGCAACCATCACTACGCCGACCTTCTTTACCCATTTGTTCCTATCGTCTAGCCGCTTGAGCCCCTTAAGATTGGACATAGACGCTTTGGCACGCTTTCCAAGCCATACAGTGTTCGCAATTACCTTGGTGACGCTGTATTGGCCAGTGGGGTCCACTCGATTGACAGGATTCCCATGGCAGTAAGCGTATGCATTGATTCCTCCCCGCGAGAAGGGGCTTAGCCGATCCGCGCTGAGAAATCGCATTAATGCTGGGCTGTACATACGCCTGCCTTTTCCGAGCAGATAATTACTGGTAGCGCTGTCACGCAGTTCAGCATTGAATGCGATCATAGCAGCGCCATTGTCATGAACTACACCATAGGGGCTATATGCGCAGACCCTACGGCCAGCATTGGGCAAGAATGAGCTGGATAAATGGAGATGCAATATTCCTTCGTCCACCATGCCCCCCCCTTTTTTGTAGAGCATATTCTATAGCCAACGGCCCCTCATGATTACTGACAGAAATGACAGGGCGCAAAGGGGTTAGCGAGGTACCTGCCGGGGCCCCGCTATCTGGAATCAGTAATCGATCCGCACATCCCCTTTCGGCACGCTGCAGCACGACAGGATGTAGCCCTCGGCTTCATCCTCTTCGGTAATGCCGCCGTTGTGCTCCATTTCTACTTCGCCGCCCAGTTTGAGCACCTTGCAGGTGCCGCAGATGCCCATGCCGCAAGCTTTGGGGATCATCAGGCCAACTTTGGCTGCCGCAGCATGCACGGTCTCGCCCGGGGCAACGCGGATGCTCTTCTCGCTGCCGATGAACTCCACCAGATTGAGGTCGGAAACGTCCAGCTCAGGTGCATCGGCCGCCTGCTCGGCGTGCTCCACGGCGTCGGCTTTGGCTTCCGCCGGCGTCGCGCCGAACGACTCCTCGTGATAATTCTTCATGTCGAAGCCGACCGCTTCAAGCATGCGCTTGACCGCCGTCATGTACGGCGTCGGGCCGCAGCAGAACACAACGCGCTCCATGTAGTCCGGCGCAATCAACTCCATCAGCCGCTGGTTCAGGTAACCGCGGTAACCCGCCCACGGCTCGCCCAGGCCATGCTTTTCGCAAATGATGTGCAGGCTGAAGTTGGGGATGCGCGACGCCATCTGCTCCAGCTCGCGGTGGTAGATGATGTCTTTCGGCGAACGGGCGCTGTGGACGAACACCATGTCGACGTTGGCATTGGTGTCGTAGAACCAGCGCGCCATCGACATCACTGGGGTAATACCGACGCCGCCCGACAGGTACAGCACCTTGCCAGCAGGGAAGTCGATGGCGTTGAACAGCCCCACCGGGCCGTGCACCGGCAGCTCGGCGCCTTCGTGCATGGTGTCGTGCAGGAAGTTCGACACCAGGCCACCCGGCACACGCTTGACGGTGATCGAGAAGCTGTACGGCACTGACGGCGAACTGGAGATGGTGTAGGAGCGCATCACCGGCTTGCCTTCGATCTCCAGCTCCAGGGTGACGAACTGCCCTGGCTTGAAGAAGAACATGATCGGCTGGTCGGCCATGAAGCAGAAGGTGCGCACGTCCCAGGTCTCCTGGATGACCTTGACGCAGCGCACGATGTGGCGGCCGTTGGCCCAGGTCTGGGTAGTGACCGGATTGAGGAAGGTATCGGACATGTTCATCTCCAGCGGCCGACTATCGGGCTTTATATGGCTTGGATAATGCGCAAGCTGAGAGCGACGTACATTCCTGCCAGCGACATCGGCGTGCTTATCGCGACCAGCCCCGCGATACAAGGGCTGGCGCGTCGTTATTCAAATCGGCCATGTCGCCCATGGATACGGTTCGCGGCGTCTTCGGACGCACACTCCACGGCAAAACAACATGCTGTTTTCTGACAAGCAGCCTTGCGGCACCACAACAACGATTAGCCACCTTTTGCCGGCCGCATACGGCCCCGAGGAATACACGATGGACGTCACCGCAACCCTGAGCCTGGGCGATCCACTGGAACCTGCACGCAAGGCCACCGCCGAGATGCTGCAGACCCGCGAGCGAACCTACTCGCTGCCCCAGCCTTTCTACACCGACGAGCGTCTGTTCCAAATCGACATGCAGGAGATCTTCCACAAAGAATGGCTGATCGCCGGCATGACCTGCGAGATCCCGGCGAAAGGCAACTACATCACCCTGCAGATCGGCAAGAACCCGATCATCGTTATCCGTGGTGCCGAAGGTAAGGTGCACGCCTTCCACAACGTCTGCCGTCACCGCGGTTCACGCCTGTGCGTGAGCGACAAAGGCAAGGTGGCCAAGCTGGTCTGCCACTACCACCAGTGGACCTACGAACTGGACGGTCGCCTGCTGTTCGCCGGTACCGAGATGGGCGCCGACTTCGACATGAAGGAATATGGCCTGAAGCCAGTGAACGTGAAGGTGGCCGGCGGCTACATCTTCATCAGCCTGGCGGAAAACCCGCCCGCCATCGACGAGTTCCTGGCCACGCTCGAGCACTACATGGAACCGTACGACATGGAGAACACCAAGGTGGCGGTGCAGACCACCTTGATGGAAAAGGCCAACTGGAAACTGGTGCTGGAAAACAACCGCGAGTGCTACCACTGCTCCGGTTCGCACCCGGAACTGCTGCAAACCCTGCTGGAATGGGACGATACCAACGACCCGCGTGCCAGCCAGGAATTCAAGGACCACGTGGCCGCCTCCGCCGCTGCCTGGGAAGCCGAGAAGATCCCTTACCTGCACAAGAGCCACGGCCTGCGTAACCGCATCGTGCGCATGCCGCTGCTCAAGGGCACCGTGTCGATGACCATGGACGGCAAGCAGGCCTGCCAGAAGCTGATGGGTCGCATCAAGAACCCGGACCTGGGCTCGATGCGCATCCTGCACCTGCCGCACTCGTGGAACCACTGCATGGGCGACCACATGATCGTGTTCACCGTGTGGCCGATCAGCGCCCAGGAGACCATGGTCACCACCAAGTGGCTGGTGCACAAGGATGCCGTCGAAGGTGTGGACTACAACCCCGAGAACATGCGCAAGGTGTGGGATGCCACCAACGACCAAGACCGCCGTCTGGCGGAAGAGAACCAGCGTGGGATCAACTCCACCGCGTACCAACCCGGCCCGTATTCGAAGACTTACGAGTTTGGTGTGGTGAACTTCATTGACTGGTACAGCGGGCGGATGCTGAACAACCTGGGAGCAGAGCCGGCGCCGTATCTGAAGGAAGTGCAGGCGCAGTAAATACGCAACTAGGCTTACAGCGCTCCGACTGATTTCAGGTCGGAGCGCATCAAGCCACCTACAGCCACTGAGGGCCAGTGCTAGACCTGAACCTCATAGGTAGGCGTTCTCCAGAAACTTATCCTGTTCGCAACTGCTGTCAACCCTCTACCCACGTTAGCGGCCATCTCGTCCATCATTGTGACGTCCATTAACGTCTCCAGTGCCACGCCAGGGATTTCACGCGGATATCTCCAAAAGTACCTGCTTACCTCACGGGCTGCAGCAAGGTTGCCAGTCAATCCACCGCTAAGGTTAGTCACTGAGTTCACCAGGCCCAATACATCCGTAGCCGTTTGCAAGGCTGGCGTCACACCAGAGGTCGCAGCGATCACTTGCCCAGCAAGACCTGCGCTCCCCGTTATGAAGAACTGCTGGTTGGATACCCTAGATAAATGGGGTAACTCATTATGAACAACCGGGGTTTCCCTTCCTGAGTTAGTAATCCTGGCCTTGAAAGCAATCCGGCGCCCCACTACATTCTTGACGGTACGCACCACAGAACCGACCAAAGTGGCAGCACTGGACACCACACTGACGGACCTGAGCAAGATGCTCCAGGCCGCTCCGCTCGGGTCATGGCGATTCACGGGATCAGCGCCGCAATAGACGTAACTGTTGATCCCCCCCCTGGAAAATGGGCTTAGCCTGTCGTGCGTAATGAATCGCATCAGGTTTGGGCTATAGAAGCGATGGCCATTTCCCAATGGGTAACTGCCAGTCAAGGGGTCTTGATACTGCCCACAGAATGCAAGCCCTGGTACAGGCGCTGCGTTCATGATGCCGTAAGGCGAATAAACCCGCGGGCTGAAGGCTAACCCATGCAGAACTGATAGTTGCCGATCGGCGCTCAACAAGAATGTCGCCATGAGTGATCCACAAAACAGGGAGTTGTGGACACGGTAATGGCTGATTGAAATTTTGAGTACTAGCAAAAATGTCAGGCAGAACGCTGATCATTATTTGATCATATTGGCGGAGCCCTCATTCTCACTGGGCTGCAGCGGAGTTCATACACCTTGTCCACAGAGAGACCAACAGACTTTGTGAGCAAACGATGAAATGTGTGCAATAGGGTTGTGGATAAGCGATTCAATGCCCTGTTTTTCAAGGAACAAGCAGGATTCAGACGAAATGATCATTTTTTGAACAAATCTATCAAAACCTTGAACGACGCAGCCTGCAGCCGTAACCGAACAGATTATCCACAGACCGGCTAACAGCGATTGTGGGCAAAATCAGGAAGATGCTGGCTTGTGCGTTTACGACGACTGGCACAGTCCCTGAACGGTTTTTGATCAAAACCCTGAAGAACCCGCCGCACAAGGCCTGTGGACATGCACCAACACTTTATCCACACCTTGACGAACAGATTTGGTGGGCAAAAGCGCTCGCTCGATGCTGAGTATTGAATGAGGGGAGCGCCCTTGCCGGGGCGCTCCCAAAAAGAGACCTCTAGCCCTCCTGCTTCAGCGCAGGACGCCCTCTTCCACCAGCAGCTTGAGGATCGCCTCAGCGCCTTCCTGCGGCGAAACGTCCTTCAGCACCTTGCCACCACCGCCACTGGCCTTGGCCGTCGCGGCCTTCATGCGGTCGGCGCCACTCTTGGCCTTGATTACCTTCAAGCGCTTGGGCCGTGGACGGGCCGGTTGCAGCTCGGCTTCGGCCAACAGTTCATCTTCGACAATGGCCACGTTACGCGCCGCCAATACCCCCCGGCGCGCAGGCCCAAAAGCGCTCTGGCGCGGCTTGGGCGCCGCGTTATCCACAGTCGCCAGCAATGGCAGACGCACCTTCAAGCGACGCCGCTGACCACGCGGCAAAGCCTGCAACACCTGCGCGGTGCCGTTGTCGATCGACTCCACTTCGGCCAACCCGACAATCAGCGGCCAGCCGAGCTTTTCGGCCAGCAGGAACGGCAACATGCCCGATCCCTCGCCAGTCTCGGCCTGGCTGCCGGTCAGCACCAGTTGGGCCCCGGCGTCGCGCAGATAATCGCCCAGCACGCCCAGCACATCGGCCCCGGCCGGTTGCTCCAGCACGTCGAGGTGGTCCAGGCCCATGCCCAGGTAAGCGCGCAAGGCCTCTTCCTGTGGATCGCCCGCATGCACCACCTGCAAGTTATCCCCAGCCAGCTGCAAACCCAACTCCACGGCACGGGCATCCTGCTCGGCGCGGCGGGCGCGGCCAGAGCTGGGGTGGGCACCAATGGAAACCAGGCTGATCACTTTCGTACTCATGCTCGTGCCCTTATGCCGCGTCGCGCTGGCCGCTGCTGCGGAAGTTGTCCACAGCCTCAATCAGCGCCTTGAGAATCGCCGAGCTGTCGCCAATCACCGACAGGTCAGCCCGTTTGATCATGTCGCAGCCTGGATCCATATTGATCGCCACCACCTTGTCGCAGGCACCGATACCCTGAAGGTGCTGGATCGCGCCTGAGATACCCACAGCCACGTAGACACGCGCGGTAACCCAGGTGCCGGTAGCCCCCACCTGGCGGTTGCGCGGCATGAAACCGTCATCCACCGCCACCCGCGAAGCGCCTTCGGTGGCGCCAAGGGCCGCTGTGGCCTTGTGGTAGAGGTCCCAGTCCTTGACCCCGTTGCCGCCCGAGACGATGAACTCGGCCTCAGCCATGGCAATGGTGGCAGGGTCCACGGCCACCGAGCCGAGGTCTTCGATGCGCGACAGGCTTCGCGCCACGCTTGTGGACAACTCCACCGGCAAGGCTTCGTGACGGGTTTCGCTGACCGGTTCGGCGCACTCGGCCGCCGCCAGGATCAGGCGCGGCACGGTGCGTTGCAGGTCTTGCTGGCCGGCACCGGCGCGACCGATGCACTGGCCGTCCTTGATCTGCCATACCCGCGTTGCCGGGCGCTCGCCCAGCGCGGCGCCCAGGCGCCGACCCAGTTCACCGCCACCGGTGCGGCTGTCGGGCAGCAGCCAGTGGCGCGGCGCGAACTGGTTATCCACAGCCCGCAGGCCCTGCACCAGTTGCTCCGGTGCATAACCTTCAAAGGCCTCGCCTTCGATAACCAGCAGGCGGTCGACACCGGCTGTGGAAAAGTTGCTTTCCTTGTGCTCGTTGAACACCACGGCCAGCACCGCCCCGTCGCTGCCGGCCAGGCTGTGGGCCAGGCCAAGCAGGTCGCGGTCGTGGCTGCTCAGGCGGCCGCCAACCATGTCCGGCACCACGGCAATGTAGAACGCCGGCGCCGCCACCTGGTGCAGTGGCAACTTGACCTCGACTGTTGCCGTGCGCCGCCCGCCCGCGCCGGTGCCCTGCTGGGCGCCGCTGCGGTCGATACGCTTGATGCCGGCCGGGCCGACAAAGCCCGCGGCAATCGCATGTGGGTTCTTGCGGATGATGCCGTTAGGCCCCATCCAGCTGGTCTGTTGCGTCTGCATCGCGGCATGCAGCGGGTGCAGGCGGTTACGGGCGATCCACTCGGCGCGTGGGTCGCGGCGGATAATGTCGCTCATCAGTGCACCTCCGCAGGTTCACGTTTAGCCGTTTGCGGCTTTGGGACAGTGGATGCGTCCTCCTCGATCAGCACGTCGGCCACCAGTTCGGCCAAGTCCTTGATCTGTGGGCGCGGCTCGACCACGCCTTCAAGCATGGCGGTGCACTGCGGGCAACCCACGGCTACCAGCTCGGCCTCGGTCTCACGAATGTCGTCCATGCGCATATCGGGAATACGCTGCTTGCCAGGGATGTCAGTGATCGGCGCACCGCCACCACCACCGCAGCAACGGGAACGGAAGCCCGAACGCTGCATCTCGCGCACCTCGATACCCAGCGCCTTGAGCACTTCGCGCGGGGCTTCGTACTCGCCGTTGTAGCGGCCCAGGTAGCACGGATCGTGGTAGGTGACGCTGCCGCCCTTGTGTTGGCCCAGGTTGAGCTTCTTGGCCGCGATCAGTTCGGCGATGTAGGTGCTGTGGTGCTGCACCTGGTAGTCACCACCCAGGGCGCCGTATTCGTTCTTCAGCACATGGAAGCTGTGCGGGTCGCAGGTGACGATGCGCTGGAACTTGTACTTGGCCAAGGTCTGGATGTTGCGCTTGGCCAGTTGCTGGAAGGTCGCCTCATCGCCCAGACGACGCGCCACGTCGCCGCTGTCGCGCTCTTCCAGGCCGAGTACGGCGAAGTCCACACCCGAGGCTTTCAATACTTTGACAAACGAACGCAAAGTGCGTTGGTTACGCATGTCGAAGGCACCATCACCGACCCAGAACAACACTTCGGTCGCTTTCACTTCAGACAGCAGCCGCAGATTAAGGTCGGCAGCCCAGTTCATGCGCCCGCCGGGGGCGAAGCCGCCGGGGTTGTCGGTGGCGATCAGGTTGTCCAGCACCTCGGCGCCCTTGTTCGGGGTTGCGCCCTTTTCCAGGGTGAGGTGGCGGCGCATGTCGACGATGGCATCGACGTGCTCGATCATCATCGGGCACTCCTCGACGCAGGCACGGCAGGTGGTGCAGGACCACAGCGTTTCGGCGTCGACCAGGCCATTGACGATCGGCTGGTGTGGATTGCCACCGTGTTCGCCGATTGGTTTGCCAGGGTATGGGCTACCGGCAAATTGCGCGTCAGTGCCACCGGCAAGGCCGATGACCATGTCCTGGATGAGTTTTTTCGGGTTCAGCGGCTGGCCAGCGGCAAAGGCCGGGCACATGGCTTCACATTTACCGCACTGCACGCAGGCATCGAAGCCCAGCAGCTGGTTCCAGGTGAAGTCCACCGGCTTTTCCACGCCAAGGGGTGCGTTCGGGTCTTCCAGGTCCAACGGCTTGAGGCCGGTGGAGCGGCCGCCGCCGAAGCGATCGGCACGGCGGTGCCAGGCCAGGTGCAAGGCACCGGCGAAGGCGTGCTTCATCGGGCCGCCCCAGGTCATGCCAAAGAACAGCTCCGACACACCCCACAGCACGCCCAGGCCCAGAATGGCGACCATCACCCAGCCACCGGTGTTGGCCGGCAGGATACCGGCGACCGGCAGGGTGGCAATGAAGAAGCTCACGGCGAACGCCAGCAAACTCTTCGGCAGGCGCATCCACGGGCCCTTGGACAGACGAGAGGGCGGGTTCAGGCGGCGTTTGAAGACAAAGATGGCACCGGTGAACATGATCACCGTGGCTACCAGCAGTGCATAGCCGAGGATCTTGCTCTGCAGGCCAAAACCATGCACCAGAATGGCCAGCACAGCAGACAGCACAAAGCCGCCCGCAGTGGCCACGTGGGTCTTGGACATGTATTTGTCGCGCTCAACCACATGGTGCAGGTCCACCAGGTAGCGGCGCGGCATGGCCAGCAGGCCGCCGATCAGGTTGACCTTGGACGGCCGGCCACGGCGCCACATGCGCACCCGGCGAAAGGCACCGAGCACTGCCAGGCCAAGGGCAGCGAACAGCAGGATGGGTAGAAGGGTGTTCAACATGGGAGGCTCCCACAAACAGCTGGATTCTTGCGCCGACCAGAGGGCGAGACTGGCCCCATGTAGGAGCGGGTTTACCCGCGAATGCGTTCGGTCAGGCANCGCGGGTAAACCCGCTCCTACAGGGATCGCGCCCGATGGCGGCGACTGTTAACGATCAGAAGTCCTTGCACAGGCGCAAGGCGTCGTAGATCGCCGCATGCACGTTGCGCTGGGCCACGCAGTCACCGATGCGATACAGCAGGTAGCCTTCGCCCGGCTGGCTGAGGATCGGCTGTGGCTTGATGGCGAACAGCGCCTCCACGTCTATCTGGCCCTTGTTGCGCGAACCTTCCTTGAGCGCGTAGTACAGCTCTTCGTCAGGGCGCACGCCGTTTTCAACCACGACTTGATCGACCACACGCTCTTCCTTGGCGCCGGTGTATTCGTTCTCCAGTACCGCCACCAGCTTGTCGCCCTCGCGGTAGACCTTTTCCAGCATCATGTCGCCGGTCATGATCACTTCTTTGGGGTACATGCTGCGGTAGTAGGTGGGGAAGGTGGTCCCCCCCATGGCCACGCCTGGCTTGATGTCGTCGGTGACGATCTCGACCTGGCTGCCCTTGTCAGCGATGAAGTCGGCGACCGACATACCGGTGAATTCGCAGATGGTGTCGTACACCAGCACGTTCTTGCCCGGCGCTACCTTGCCATCGAGCACATCCCAGCTGCTGACCACCAGCCCTTCAGCGGCACCCCAGTGCTCGTTCTGCTCCAGGAACGAGTGCCCACCTACGGCCAGCACGATGACGTCCGGGCGCAGGTCCTGGATCGCCGCCACATCAGCGGCAGTGCCCAGGCGCAAGTCGACTTTCAGGCGAGCCAGCTCAAGCTGGTACCAGCGGGTGATACCGGCAATCTGGTCACGCTGCGGGGCCTTGGCGGCAATGGTGATCTGCCCGCCAATCTGATCCCTCTTCTCGAACAGGGTCACGTCGTGGCCGCGTTCAGCAGCCACGCGGGCCGCTTCCATGCCGGCAGGGCCTGCGCCTACCACCACCACCTTGCGTTTGACGCCGGTGGTCTTCTCGATGATGTGCGGCACACCCATGTACTCACGGGAGGTCGCGGCGTTCTGGATGCACAGCACATCCAGGCCCTGGTACTGGCGGTCGATGCAGTAGTTGGCACCGACGCACTGCTTGATCTGGTCGATCTGGCCCATCTTGATCTTGGCGATCAGGTGCGGGTCGGCCATGTGCGCACGGGTCATGCCGACCATGTCCACGTAGCCGCCTTCAAGGATGCGCGTGGCCTGGTTCGGGTCTTTGATGTTCTGCGCGTGCAGCACCGGGACCTTGACCACTTCCTTGATACCGGCTGCCAGGTGCAGGAACGGCTCCGGCGGGTAGCTCATGTTGGGGATGACGTTGGCCAGGGTGTTGTGGGTATCGCAACCCGAGCCGACCACGCCGATGAAGTCGAGCATGCCGGTGGCGTCGTAGTAGGCAGCGAT
Source organism: Pseudomonas sp. 22515 (assembly GCF_052044625.1). Classification (NCBI taxonomy): domain Bacteria; kingdom Pseudomonadati; phylum Pseudomonadota; class Gammaproteobacteria; order Pseudomonadales; family Pseudomonadaceae; genus Pseudomonas; species Pseudomonas sp. 22515. The sequence continues at coordinate 150,842 of NZ_JBQENN010000007.1, read as the reverse complement.
CTGCTTCATGTCCTCGTGGCTGAGGCCATCAGGGTGGAACTCGTCACCACAGATACGCATGCCCACGCAGAAGTCGTCACCCACTTCGGCGCGCACAGCTTTCAGTACTTCCAGGCCGAATTTCATGCGGCCTTCAAAGGTACCGCCCCATTCGTCGGTACGTTTGTTGACCCGTGGGCTCCAGAACTGGTCGATCATGTGCTGGTGCACCGCCGACAATTCCACGCCGTCCAGGCCGCCCTCTTTGGCGCGACGCGCAGCCTGCGCGTAGTTGCCGATTACCCGCCAGATCTCTTCCACCTCGATGGTTTTGCAGGTAGCGCGGTGCACAGGTTCGCGAATGCCCGATGGCGACATCAGCGTCGGCCAGTTGAAGCCGTCCCAGCGCGAGCGGCGGCCCATGTGGGTAATCTGGATCATGATCTTGGCGCCATGCTTGTGCATGGCGTCGGCAAGGTTCTGGAAGTGCGGGATGATGCGGTCGGTCGACAAGTTGACCGATGCCCACCATTCCTGCGGGCTGTCGATGGCAACCACCGACGAGCCGCCACAGATGGCCAGGCCGATGCCGCCCTTGGCCTTCTCTTCGTAGTACTTCACATAGCGGTCGGTCGTCATGCCGCCGTCAGTGGCGTAGACCTCGGCGTGCGCGGTGCTGAGCACACGGTTGCGGATGGTCAGTTTGCCGATCTGGATCGGCTGAAACATTGCTTCGAATGCCATGACGCTATCTCCGGCTTACAACGGCTTTGTAACGAACAGGCCATCTTCGTGGCCTTCTTCCGACCCGCCATAGACCTGCTCGGCCACGGTGCGGATATTGCTGCCGCGGGCAGCGAGAATCTGGTCCATCGCGCCAGCGAACCAGCCGGTGAACATGTAGTCGACCTTGCGGCCGCACTTGCCATAGACGTACACGAACGCAGAGTGCTTGAGCTTGACGCTGCAGGTACCTTTATCCAGGTCGATATCCTGAATCTCGAACAGGCCCCAGCCGCGCTGGCTCAGGCGCTTCATGTAGTGCTCGAACACCGCCACGCCTTCCAGGCCATGGCACTCGGCCTCTTTTTCACACCAGTGCCAGGCGGACTTGTAGCCAGCCTTGTAGAGGATTTCGGCATAGGCGTCGGCGCCCAGCACTTCCTCGATGCCCATATGGTTATTGACGAAGAAATGACGAGGCACATACAGCATCGGCAAGGCGTCGCTGGTCCAGACACCGGTCTCGCTGTCGACTTCGATTGGCAATTGCGGGGCGATTTTGGCCATGGAAACTCAACTCCATAAAATTTTTTTGTGGGTGCCCCGGCGTTGCTGGCAGGGGCTATCAGGCTTGGAGAGCGGCTTACTCGCCCCAGACATCCTTGAGGACGTTGACCCAGTTCTCGCCCATGATCTTGCGCACCACACGCTCGGAGTGGCCGCGTTTCAGCAAGGTCTCGGTGAGGTTGGGGAATTCGCCGACAGTGCGAATGCCCAGCGGGTTGATGATCTTGCCGAAGTTGGTCAGGCGGCGGGCGTAGCCCTTGTCATGGGTCAGGTATTCGAAGAAGTCCTGGCCGTGCCCCTGGGTGAAGTCGGTACCGATACCGATGGCGTCTTCACCGACGATATTCATGGTGTACTCGATGGCCTCGGCGTAGTCATCGATGGTCGAGTCAATGCCTTTGGCCAGGAACGGCGCGAACATGGTGACGCCAACGAAACCGCCGTGATCAGCGATGAACTTCAGCTCTTCGTCCGACTTGTTGCGCGGGTGCTCTTTCAGGCCCGAGGGCAGGCAGTGCGAGTAGCACACCGGCTTTTTCGATTCGAGGATGACTTCTTCGGAAGTCTTGGAGCCAACGTGGGACAGGTCGCACATGATGCCGACACGGTTCATCTCGGCAACGATCTCGCGACCGAAGCCGGACAGCCCGCCGTCACGCTCGTAGCAGCCGGTGCCCACCAGGTTCTGGGTGTTGTAGCACATCTGCACGATGCCCACGCCCAGTTGCTTGAACACGTCCACATAAGCGATCTGGTCCTCGAACGCATGGGCGTTCTGGAAGCCGAAGAGGATGCCGGTCTTGCCCAGTTCCTTGGCCTTGCGGATGTCGGCGGTGGTGCGCACCGGCATCACCAGGTCGCTGTTGTCGCGGATCAGCTTCTGGCTGGACGCGATGTTGTCGACGGTAGCCTTGAACCCTTCCCAGACCGACACCGTGCAGTTGGCCGCAGTGAGGCCGCCTTTGCGCATGTCTTCGAACAGCTCGCGGTTCCATTTGGCGATGATCAGGCCATCGATGACGATGCTGTCGGCGTGTAGTTCGGCTGGGCTCATCAGGCTGTCCCCTTTTATAGAGTTGGGTCGCGCCAAACCTTCTGCCGGCGCTTTGAGGCCAGCATATGCCTGTGCCCCGAGGCGCCCCGGTGCAAAAACGACAGGGGGTTTGCCGAAAGCGTCAATGCGCGACAAGAGCGCGTCTGGCGCGTGTTCCGGGGATGCGAGACAGTCTCGATAACGACATTTGCGGCCGGTACATGAACATTTGGTCAGGGAGCTACCACCTGGCCTCTGGCTGAGCGAGAATCCTTGCGATTCGACAGCCTGTTGAGGAGAAAACGGATGAAATCAATGGCATGGCTGGTGCTGCTGGCCATCGTGAGCGGGGCCCAGGCCAGTGAGGACGAAAGCACACCTTGCGACAATGTGGAGACCGACCAGCAAACCTTCGCCTGTGCAGCATTCAACAAGCAGGTCGCCGAGCGTGAGCTGCAGTCGGCCTACGAAGACCTGGTCGCGCGCATGCGTGATCAGTTCGGCGACGAGGCAGGCCTGATGTCGCGAATAGAGGCAGCCGAGAAAGTCTGGAGCCAACTGCGCGATGCAGACTGCAAGGTCGAAACCCATGCTGAACAACCCGGCAGCAGGGCCTACCAGATCGCCTGGAACAGCTGCATTGCACAGCGCAGCGATGAGCGAGCCGAGTATTTGCGCAGCCTGGGCGCGCAAAACGGTGACGAGCCAGCACCCGAAGATTGATCAGCACGTGCGAGTGAAGGAGCAACTCCAGAGGAACAACATGCCGCTGATGCCCCCTGCGTCATTGCTCGATAGTGCCCCCAGACCACGTGCTCACCATGTGTGTCTTGGAACTCACAACTATCAAGGAATTACAAAGTGGCTGACATCAAAGTTGAAATGGAAAAAATCCGCAAAGAGGGTCAAGAGCGCGTAGCCGCTACCGGCCAGACCATCTGCGTCTTCGCTGACAATGTCCCTGCCAACATTGCAGAAGACATCCTGGCCGGCATGCGTTTGATGACCGAACTGGCCAACAAGAAGTTCGACAAGGAGACCCAGCAGCGCGAGTGGTACAACTTCTACAACGATGGCCTGATCAAGTTTGGCTGGACCATGACGGGCGCAGCACATGCCGAAGACGCCATTGATGAAGACAACCTGACCCTGGCAGAGCTGATTACCAAGTCCGTCACCATCAGCGTCTCCGCGGACCCTCGTCGCGCCGCCTGCGCCAGGCGTGTTCTGCAAATTGTCGTGCAGAAACCGGAAGTCAAGGCGCACCTGGAAAAGCACAGCCATAGCGAATCCGGCAAATCGAGCAACTTCGTGGTCGCCCAGTGCGAAATGACGCCACAAGGCCTGCCGGCGATGCACATGACCAGCTTCCAGGCCAGCTACGACTCGAAAGTCGAGCGTGAGGGCGCCCTGACCCGCAAGGTCGACAAAACCTCTACCCGCGTTTATCGCGCTTCGCAACAAGGCACGTTCAGCGTTCGTCACTTCGACGCTGCACGTGATCTTGTGAATGAGAAGATAAAAGGCGACATCGCCGCGTTTCTCGCTATCTGATTAGCGAGACCGGGTACCAGCTCTCTGGTACCCGGTTCTGGTCATCTGCATCCATCAAGGAGCAATGCCACATGGGCGATACGAACCTGGATACCCGTGTATTCGAGGAGCGGCTAAGCATCAAGCCTGCGCCCTGGCTGACACTTGAGACATGGGAAGACTTGCAGCTATGCCTGCGTTATTCACAAGCAGTGGCCAATGAAAAATTCTCGATGGAGACCCAGCCTCAGCAATGGTTCACTGTCGCTCTCGCCACCTTGCAATCATTGAAATTCACCCTGTTCGAACACACTCATAAAACCATCGTGTATGAGCCGCACTTGCTTGCATTAAGCGATGTTTACAGTGGCTATCTACCCCCGCCCCGCGAGAAAGGACCTTGGTTCAAGAGCCTAGAAGAAAATGTTCAAGCCGCTCTGCAGTCGGCCGGTACGCGTACCTTCACCGTCATGAACGCCTCTTCACATCTCAGTATCGAAATGGACCATGAAGGGGACCAGGTCCCGGTTGCGATCCTGTTTTATGCCTATTGCGTTACCGACCCGGTCGAGCCCACCAGAAAGTTGAACCTGATATTTGACCACCTGGGTGCACGCTTCAATGCAGCGGATTTCGCCCCGCTTCGCAAAGATCTGCAAACAAGGAATCGCGAAAAGCTAAGGGCCATCCTCGAGCGTGAACTGGATTGAAGCTCATTTTGTACCGCTGGGCCGTCGCTCCTCCCGCGGGCACCGTCCAAACCTCAGCTTGTAGCGCCGCGTGAAATAGGATGGCAGTTCAAACCCGCACGCAAGGCTGACTTCAGTCACCGACATGTCGGTCTGGGCCAACAGCTGGCGCGCCTTGTCCAGCCGTAACCCGAGATAGAAACCGCTCGGGGTTGCATCAAGGTGCATGCGAAACAAACGCTCCAGTTGACGCCGTGTCACCTTGATCGCGGCAGCCAGTTCCAGCGTACTCAACGGTGGCTCGATGTGTTTTTCCATTTCGCCAATGGCATGGACCAGCTTCTTGTTGCTGATGCCATAACGCGCACCGATCTGCATGCGCTGGTGGTCCTGGCGCTGACGGATACGACCCAGCACGAACTGCTCCGACACCTTGACCGCCAGTTCGCTGCCGTGAGACTGGGCAATCAGGTGCAGCATCAAATCGATCGAGGCGGTTCCGCCGGCACAGGTGATACGGCTGCGGTCAATCTCGAACAGCTCCTGGGTGGCTTGAAGGCCTGGATAGCGTTCCTTGAATGCCTCAAGCGCCTCCCAATGCAATGTCGCCCGGTAGCCCTCGAGCAGCCCTGCCTCGGCCAGCACCATTGCGCCCGTGTCGATGCCACCGAGCATGACAGCTTCGTGGTTGAGCCGGCGCAGCGCATGCAGCAGTTTGGGTGCGACATTGGCCAGTGGCTCAAAGCCCGCAACCACCAGCAGGATGTTGGCCGGCTCTCCTTCCCCCAGGGCGGCATCGGCATTGATCGACATGCCATTGCTCGCCAGCACCGCCTCACCGTCCAGGCTAAGCACCTGCCACCGGTACAACTGCCCGCCAAAACGATTGGCCACCCGCAGGGGCTCCACTGCCGAAATGAACCCCATGGCAGAAAAGCCGGGCACCAACAGAAAGGCAATCGTCTCCATCATCCCCTCCTCCACAGAAACTGGTCGCCCCGGTGCTAATTCCTGTCGCTAGCGTGCGCTTGGGCAAGGTAGCGCCAGCGTAGCGTATTCACACGGTCCGCAGAGGCCGCCCTCAATAACAATATGCACTGCCGATGGAGAGCCACCATGCACAGCTTGATCCGCCGCAGCCTGTTGTCCCTTGCCCTGAGCAGCATCGTTGCCACCCCGCTTTTCGCCGCCGAGCCCGCCGCCTGCAAAAACGTGCGCCTTGGCGTGGTCAACTGGACCGACGTCATTGCCACCAGCGCCATGGCCCAGGTACTGCTCGACGGCCTGGGGTACCAGACCAAACAGACCAGTGCCTCGCAACAGATCATCTTCGCCGGCATACGCGACAAACGCCTGGACATGTTCCTGGGTTACTGGAACCCGATCATGACCCAGACCATTACCCCGTTCGTCGATGCCAACCAGGTCAAGGTGCTGGACAAGCCAAGCCTGGAGGACGCGCGCGCCACCTTGGCCGTGCCGAAATACCTCTACGACAAGGGCCTGAAGACGTTCGCCGACATCCACAAGTTCGAGAAAGAGCTGGGCGGCAAGATCTATGGCATCGAACCGGGTTCCGGCGCCAATACGCAGATCAAAGCGATGATCACCAAGAACCAGTTCGACCTGGGCAAATTCCAGCTGGTCGAGTCCAGCGAGGCCGGCATGCTCGCCGCCGTCGACCGCGCGGTGCGGCGCAAGGAGGCCGTGGTGTTCTTCGGCTGGGCGCCACACCCGATGAACGTGAACATCGACATGGCCTACCTGGGTGACAGCCAGGATGCACTCGGCCCTGACGAAGGCCGCGCGACGGTGTGGACGGTGACGGCGCCGGACTATGCCGAACGCTGCCCCAATGCCCACCGCCTGCTGGCCAACCTGAAGTTCAGCGCCGAGGACGAGAGTCGCATGATGCAGCCACTGCTCGACCACAAGGACGCGCTGGAATCGGCCCGCCAGTGGCTCAAGGACCACCCCGAGGACAAGGCGCGCTGGCTTGAGGGTGTGACCACCTTCGATGGCAAGCCGGCCGCGGACAACCTCAAGCTTACCGCCAACTGACAGGGCCCTTTCGCGGGCACGCCCGCTCCCACAGGTAACGCGCTCGCCAGGGCCATCACGGCTCCCTGTAGGAGCGGGCTTGCCCGCGAAGAGGCCAGCATTGACCATACAAGGAACCCGCCATGAACCACGACGTCATCATCACCTGCGCCCTCACCGGCGCCGGCGACACCGCCTCGAAAAGCCACTTGGTCCCGGTCACCCCCAAACAGATCGCCGAATCCGCCGTGGAAGCTGCCAAAGCAGGCGCCACCGTGGTCCACTGCCACGTCCGTGACCCACAGACCGGCCGTTTCAGCCGTGATGTAAACCTCTACCGCGAAGTCATGGAGCGTATCCGCGAAGCCGACGTGGACATCATCGTCAACCTCACCGCCGGCATGGGCGGCGACCTGGAAATCGGCCCGGGTGAAACGCCGCTGGCGTTCGGCCCGGGCACCGACCTGATCGGCCCGCTGGAGCGCCTGGCCCATGTCGAAGCACTGTTGCCGGAAATCTGCACCCTCGACTGCGGCACCCTCAACTTCGGCGATGGCAACTCGATCTACGTGTCCACCCCGGCCCAACTGCGCGCCGGCGCCAAGCGCATTACCGAACTGGGGGTGAAGGCCGAGCTGGAAATCTTCGACACCGGCCACCTGTGGTTCGCCAAGCAAATGATGAAGGAAGGCCTGCTTGAAGACCCGTTGTTCCAGCTGTGCCTGGGCATCCCGTGGGGCGCACCGGCCGACACCACCACCATGAAGGCCATGGTCGACAACCTGCCTGCCAACGTCACTTGGGCCGGCTTCGGCATCGGCCGCATGCAGATGCCCATGGCCGCGCAGGCCGTGTTGCTCGGCGGCAATGTACGGGTGGGCCTGGAAGACAACTTGTATCTGGACCGCGGCGTGCTGGCCAGCAATGGCCAACTGGTGGAACGCGCAAGCGAGATCATCACCCGCATGGGTGGCCGCGTGCTCAGCCCGGCAGAAGGCAGAGAAAAAATGAACCTCAAGCGCCGCTGATCCTTTCAACGATCGCAAATGCGGCCGAAGACCCTGTGGGAGCGGGCGTGCCCGCGAAGCAGGCAACGCGATGGATGGATGGCACCGGCCGCGCCGGTGTTCGCGGGCATGCCCGCTCCCACAGGGTTAGCCATTAACCCTGATGACTGTGTTTTACCCTGAGGACTAGCTATGCCCTTTATCACTGAAATCAAAACCTTCGCCGCCCTGGGTAGCGGTGTGATCGGCAGCGGCTGGGTTGCCCGCGCCCTGGCCCATGGCCTGGACGTGGTGGCCTGGGATCCGGCGCCCGGCGCCGAACAGGCACTGCGAAAACGTGTCGCCAACGCCTGGCCGGCACTGGAAAAACAGGGCCTGGCACTCGGCGCATCGCAAGACCGCCTGAAATTCGTGGCGACCATCGAGGAGTGCGTGCGCAACGCCGATTTCATCCAGGAAAGCGCCCCAGAGCGCCTGGACCTCAAGCTCGACCTGCACGCCAAAATCAGCGCCGCAGCCAAGCCTGACGCAATCATCGGCTCAAGCACTTCGGGCCTGCTGCCCAGCGAGTTCTACGAGTCGTCCACTCACCCTGAGCGCTGCGTCGTCGGCCACCCGTTCAACCCGGTGTACCTGCTGCCGCTGGTCGAGATCGTCGGCGGCAGCCGCACCTCACCCGAGGCCATTGAAGCTGCCAAAACCATCTACACCGCCCTCGGCATGCGCCCACTGCATGTGCGCAAGGAAGTGCCAGGCTTCATCGCCGACCGCCTGCTCGAAGCGCTCTGGCGCGAGGCCTTGCACCTGGTCAACGACGGCGTTGCCACCACGGGCGAAATCGACGACGCGATCCGCTTCGGCGCAGGCTTGCGCTGGTCGTTCATGGGCACATTCCTTACCTATACCCTGGCCGGTGGCGATGCCGGCATGCGCCACTTCATGTCACAGTTCGGCCCTGCCCTGAAGCTGCCCTGGACGTACCTGCGAGCACCGGAACTGACCGACAAGCTGATCGACGATGTGGTGAGCGGCACTTCCGAGCAACAGGGCGAGCGCAGCATCGCTGCACTGGAGCGCTACCGTGACGACACCCTGCTGGCGGTACTGGAAGCGGTGAAGTCCAGCAAGGCCAGCCACGGCATGTCGTTCAGCGATTAAGGAGACCAAGATGCCTGCTCTGATCACCTACCGCACCACGGTCCAGGAGGACTGGGTCGATTACAACGGGCACCTTCGCGATGCCTTCTACCTGCTGATCTTCAGCTACGCGACCGATGCCCTGATGGAGCGCATTGGCCTGGACGCCGACAGCCGCGGGCAAAGCGGTAATTCGCTGTTCACGCTGGAGGCGCACATCAATTATCTGCACGAGGTGAAGCTGGGCACCGAGGTGTGGGTGCAGACGCAGATCATCGGCTTCGATAAAAAGCGACTGCACTTGTATCACAGCTTGCATCGATCAGGTTTTGACGAGGCGTTAGCCGCCAGTGAGCAATTGCTTTTACATGTGGACCTGGCGGGGCCAAAGGCCAAGCCTTTTGGAGAATTCAGCACCAATCAACTACAAAGCGTGGTCGATAGCCAACGGGATTTACCAACGCCAGCCTTTACAGGCCGTGTGATAAAGATTCCTGGTTGATACCAACGAGAGCAGCCAGACCATGGCTGCTCGCTAGTGTGGTGTTTTGCAAATACGGCCAATAACTCGCGAGCGATTTTTGCGCTCAGGCAAGGCGTCGCGACGAGTCGTAGCCCAGCTACGGCGAGGAGCGACAACGCCGCATGAGCGCAAAAAGCGCCGCGAGTTATGGTCGTTATTTGTGAAACACCACACTAGGCCTCGGTTATTGTGGGATATCGAGATTTATCCAACTTTGGTACCTACCGTTATCACATGCCAGTAACTCAGGCCCCGGCCTCAAGCTGGGCTGAGAGCCTAGGCAAAGGTTGCGGTTATAACTCTGTATTTTCAAGGTGTGATCGGGCTGCGCTGATACCATCCAGAGAAGACCATCTTTGACTGTTGCGGGGCATGGCTCAGCCAAAACATAATTGTCAGCGCGCGCGACCATACAATTACCGCCCGGCGCCACAATCCTGAACGTACCCGCATCGCCCCACGGCTCTAAGGTCCACTTCTGCTGCGGGCCAGGAGAGCACGCGACGAACTGGATATTTGACCCGGCAAAATCCTGCAAGCAGGGGTGAGGGGAACCTTGCTCCAGCCGACCTTTATTTTTAAGCACGCCCGGCATGGGAGGGTAGAAACTCTCTATACTTGCCCTACGCTCGTTGATCGCGCGGGCGACATCATGATGTGCGACAGTACCCAGAGGTTGTCCTTGATAACTCAGCCGCGGATTGGAGTAAAACGGTACTCTCGGACATGTCGGGCTACAGTCATAAGACATCTGAGTTCGGAACCTGAGGTTCCCCCCATCCGGACCGTAGCGATACCCATGAATATAAGTATCCGTTTGCCCATCCCAGTTATGAACCATGCCAAAGTTGTGGCCAATCTCGTGGCCTAACGAGGTAATGCAACTAATCGCCGAAAAGCCTTGCGTCTTATTACTCGACGGCTTACCCGCGCCGCAGAGCTCATTATTGGCAACGTACATCGAAACTAGATCTGCCCTGAGCTCCACCCTTTTGGCATTGACAGCGGGATTGTTATATTGAACCTCATTGAGCAGCGTTCCAAAGTCTTTCCCCTCTTCGTCAATAGCAGAATCTATAAACCCCGCAAACTCGTAAGCAATATTCACCTTGCTGTTTTTTGCAATTTGATTTACATCCTGCAACCCTAACATCAAATCAGCACGATAGTTTGGATTTTTCGCGCGAGACTGAACGGTACTTACAAATAGCAGTCTTATTATACTGTAGGCAGACGAGACCTGCTGCGGTTCTTCTAGAGCAGGATATACCGTATTCTCAACTTCTACGCCCCGTGCATCTTCAGAGGGCAGCTTTGACTCGTCAACCTTGATCAGCACGTGCATACCTGAACCGATATAAACCAATCGGTACCGCTGGCCACCCACCAAAAAATTGCCTGCCAGCTGATTATCAAGACGGACGATTGACATATAGTATTTAGGATCGAAATCAATTTCTCCTTCCGACCCCGAGTGGCCTGCCTTCCACTGTGAAGGCTGATAGCCAACCCATCCTTCATACCCATCAGCCAAGGCATTGAAGTTTCTCCGATTAAACTTTTCAGCCTTTCGATCCGGTAGTGTTATAGCGATGTTTTCAGCGTTCCCCCCAATCAATGACGCCTCAACCTTCACTAGCGTGAATTCTTCATTAGCGGGGTCGGCCAACAACGTTTTCAGATAGCCTTTTGCTGTTTTCTGAAGCATCTGGCGGTTTTGAGTAGGCTGCAGTGTAAACAGCTGCGGAACAACACTGCCAACAGTGCTCATTGACGGGGTAGATGACGAACATGAAGCCATTATCAAAGTCGCGCCTAGGACAATGATCATGCAGATATTCTTTTTCACATTTTCCGCTCCTGTGGAATCCATCTTCCACAAAAGAGCACAGACTTCTGCAGTCCGTCACCTGACATAAATGCTAGGTGTATGTATAGGGGAGTCTGGCGGAATAAAAATAACCCCGGAAAGCCGTGAGCTACCGGGGCCAAGAGCGAGCAACATCCACTGTGCGTGAGCGAGGGTGACCAAACCCTCTGTACCGTGAATGGCTTCAGTGTGCGTGCTTGCCTGGCAGGGGATTTAGTCGTAAACGACCTGTTCTTAGCCAAAGCAGCCATGGCGACATTCTGTCCTTGCGAGGCTGTCGCACACGTCACAGAATCGGTCGTAAATCACAGCAGCACTCTCTTAGCGATAAAAGGGACAACAGCCATGATGCATGCGGATTTGATTGATCAGGACGACCTCGCCGGCCACCTGCGCGCGCGCGGTTTTGATATTCCTGCCGGGGCCAGTGCCGAACAGGCGTGTGAAGCGGTGGTTCGTGGGCTGACCGAGCCCAATGCGCGGGCGCTGAAGGGGATGGTGGAGCAAATGTACACCGGTAGTGCGACGATCCTGCCGGCAGTGCGCCAAGCCATCGACAAGCAGCTGTTGCCGGCGCTGGCGCAGTTCAACAAACGCGCGTAATTCATTTACCCAGGACCGGCCCCTTCGCGGAACAAGCCCGCCCCCACAGATCACCGCTGGCTCAAGCTCAGCGGGTGACCTGTGGGAGCGGGCTTGCCCCGCGAAAAAGTCGACTCGGTATCAGAGCCTTACACTGGCAAATGTCGACTCGTTGCGTGCCTGGCTCAGGGCCGCCATCGGCCCGCTGTGCGGCGACAGGGTCATGGCCTGCGGAATCGGCATCATGGCCACCTGCTGCGCGGTGTTGGAGCCCACGCGCTCGTCACGCGGCGGAATACCGAAGTACTCGCGATAGCACTTGGAGAAGTGCGGGGTCGACACGAAGCCGCACACCGATGCCACTTCGATGATCGACATCGGCGTCTGCTTCAGCAACTGCCGCGCACGGATCAGGCGCAACTTCAGGTAGTAGCGCGAAGGTGAGCAGTGCAGGTACTTCTGGAACAGGCGCTCCAGCTGACGCCGCGAAACCGCCACATAGACCGCCAGTTCGTCCAGGTCGATCGGTTCCTCCAGATTGGCCTCCATCAACGCGACGATTTCCTGCAACTTCGGCTGGTTGGTGCCAAGCATATGTTTGAGCGGCACACGCTGGTGGTCCTGCTCGTTGCGAATACGCTCGTAGACGAACATCTCGGAGATCGCTGCCGACAACTCGCGGCCGTGATCACGGCTGATCAGGTGCAGCATCATGTCCAGCGGCGCGGTGCCACCGGAGCTGGTGAAGCGGTTGCGGTCAAGGGTGAACAGGCGGGTGCTCATGTTCACCCGCGGGAAGGCTTCCTGCATTGCGGCCAGGCATTCCCAGTGCACGCTGCAATCGAAGCCGTCGAGCAGGCCAGCGCAGGCCAGTGCCCAACTGCCGGTGCACACGGCGCCCAGCCTGCGCGACTGACGGGCCTGGGCTTGCAGCCAGGTGACGTGTTCACGGGTGACGGAACGCTGGATGCCAACACCACCACAGACAATCACGGTGTCGATAGGCGGAGCATTGCTGATGGCAGCATCCGGTGTGATTTGCAGACCATCGCTGGCCCACACCTGGCCGCCATCGATGGTCAGCGTGTGCCAGCGATACAGCTCACGACCAGACAGCTGGTTGGCCATGCGCAGCGGCTCGACCGCCGATGCCAGGGAAATCAGGGTGAAATTGTCCAATAGAAGAAACCCGATGGACTGGGGTGCTGTGCGGTTCTGGGTTGGATTCCCGGAGGTGTACGACGTCATCGCGATTTCTCCTCACACAAATGCAGGGTGTGCCTCAGGCGGGCACTTACTTCTTGTTATGACCCCTCGGTCATTTTCCGGGGGTAGGCTTGCCAATCTCAACGCAAACGCCGTGCCTAAACTTGAACGGCCATCCAAAAAAACCTGAAAACGACGCCTTTATGGGGCAATTCAAGTGCTTGCATCGTGTTGGCCAGTCGTCCAGAACAGGCGAGCTAGCGCGTTGCCTGTAACGGTTGAGCAGTTTAGTGACACGCGCCGCGTGGGTTTCCCAGAAGCGACACCCTTAAGTGTCACCGACAACGCCCACACTGATCGCGACATCCGACGATCGGTAGGCGGGGCGCCCATCACCGCACCATAAAGAGGCATAGGCGGTTGTGTTGCACCTGCATCAGCCTCAAGGGCCTCTTCGCGGGCAANTTGCCCGCGAAGAGGCCCAGAAGGTCAGTTCAGGAAATCAGCACTCGATAGCGCTGACCGCCAGGCCGCCGCGCGAGGTCTCTTTGTACTTGTCGTGCATATCGGCCCCGGTATCGCGCATGGTGCGGATTACCTGGTCGAGGGAAATGAAGTGCTCACCATCGCCGCGCAACGCCATCTGCACCGCGTTGATGGCCTTCACCGCAGCAATCGCGTTGCGCTCGATGCAGGGCACTTGCACCAACCCGCCAACGGGGTCGCAGGTCAGGCCGAGGTTGTGTTCCAGGGCAATTTCAGCGGCGTTCTCAACCTGGGGCGGGGTGGCGCCGAGCACTTCGGCAAGCCCCGCTGCGGCCATCGCGCAGGCCGAGCCGACTTCCCCCTGGCAGCCCACTTCGGCGCCAGAGATTGAGGCGTTCTTCTTGCACAGGATGCCCACAGCGGCGGCAGCCAGGAAGTAATCGACAACGCTGGACTCATCCACCGCATCGCTGAATCGCATGTAGTAATGCAGCACCGCCGGGATGATGCCTGCCGCGCCGTTGGTAGGCGCAGTCACCATGCGCCCGCCGGCGGCGTTTTCTTCATTGACCGCCAAGGCGAACAGGTTGACCCATTCCATGGCACTCATGGTCGAGCCGATCACGTTGGGCTTGCCGATTTCCTGCAGGCTGCGGTGCAGCTTGGCGGCACGGCGGCGCACGTTCAGCCCGCCGGGTAGCGTGCCCTCGTACTTGAGGCCGTTGTTGACGCATTCCTGCATGGCTTCCCAGAGCTTGTGCAGGCCAGCGCGGATGTCTTCCTCGCTGCGCCAGACCTTCTCGTTGGCCATCATCAATTGCGACACGCTGAGGTCGTTTTGCTTGCACAGGCGCAGCAGTTCGGCGGCGCTGTTGAAGTCGTACGGCAACACTGTCTGGTCAGCATCCAGCACACCGCTGGCGGCTTGGGCTGCATCGACCACAAAGCCGCCGCCCACCGAGTAATAGGTGTCGCGGTGCAACTCACCCTGCTCGCCTTCGGCAATCAGGGTCATGGCGTTGGGGTGATACGGCAAGTTCTCGTCCAGCAGCAGCATGTCGCGGGCCCAGACGAACTCGACAGGCAAGCGGCTATCCAGCTGCAGGGTGTTGGTTTCGCGCAGGTCAGCGATACGCGGCACGATCTGGGTCGGGTCAATGGCGTCCGGCCACTCGCCCATCAGGCCCATGATGGTGGCGTTGTCGGTGCCATGACCAATACCGGTGGCCGACAGCGAGCCATACAGGCGCACTTCGATCCGTTTTACACGCTCCAGCTCACCGCGTTCGCGCAGGCCCTGAACGAACAGGGCGCCAGCACGCATGGGGCCGACGGTGTGGGAGCTGGAGGGCCCGACACCGATCTTGAACAGGTCGAACACGCTGATGGCCATTGTCGAATCACCTCTTGCTGGGCTTGTCTCTGCGCGCCATGCGCAGGGCGGGGTAGCTGCTAGGCTCAAACAGCGGGCCGCCTTGAATGCCAGCATCATCGGGCTTTTACCGCCCACCTCGCCGTCTGCAACCGACGTACTTTTGTCCAGCAGCGCCGCGCTGTTCTCAACCAGAAACTGCGCCCACCGCGCCGTTTTCCAGCGGCCTGGTGACGCAAAAATGCGCGCGAGGGGGTGGAAAAATCCATAAGCGACATCGCCCATACTGGATACGACCCGTTCCGTACTGGATACGACCCAACCAGTAGGCGATTGCCCGGAGCTGGAGGATTATCGAAAGCGACTCGTAAAGCACGGCCACGCATCCTGCCCTCTGCAGGCCTGGTCGACCGGACCCTCAGAAAGCCCGGCGACCCACGCGAACCCGAAGACAATATCTCAGGAGTCCATCCATGAAAGGTTCACCCTCGCTGTTACTGGTTGCGTTGCTGTCCGCGCCATTGCTGGCCCAAGCAGCCGAACCCGAGCAATGTCAGACTGTACGCTTCTCCGATGTCGGCTGGACCGACATCACAGTCACGACCGCGACCACCAGCGTTGTGCTCGAAGCACTGGGTTACAAGACCCACACCACCATGATCTCGGTACCGGTGACCTACAAGTCGCTGGCCACCGGTAAGGACCTGGACGTGTTTCTCGGCAACTGGATGCCGACCATGGAGAACGACATCAAGCAGTACCGCGACGCCGGCACGGTAGAAACCGTGCGCGCCAACCTGGAGAACGCCAAGTACACCCTGGCAGTCCCCCAGGCGCTGTACGACAAGGGCCTGAAGGATTTCAGCGACATACCCAAGTTCAAGAAGGAACTGGACGGCAAGATCTACGGCATCGAACCGGGTAACGACGGTAACCGCACCATCCAGAGCATGATCGACAAGAACGCCTTTGGCTTGAAGGACGCCGGTTTCAAGATCGTGCAGTCCAGCGAGGCGGGCATGCTGTCGCAAGTTGACCGCGCGCAGAAACGCGGCGAGGCATTGGTGTTCCTGGGCTGGGAGCCACACCCGATGAACACCCGCTTCAAGATGCAGTACCTGACCGGCGGGGACGACTTCTTCGGCCCCGACTTCGGCAAGGCGACCGTGCTGACAAACACCCGCAAAGGATACACGCAGGAATGCAGCAACGTTGGCCAACTGCTTAAGAACCTGTCGTTCGAGCTCAAGGATGAAAGCACCATGATGGGCTATGTCCTGGACGACAAGATGAAACCCGAGGCCGCCGCCAAGAAATGGATCAAGGACAACCCAGGCAAGCTGGATGCCTGGCTGGCCGGCGTTACCACCGTTGATGGCAAGCCTGGCCTGGAGGCGGTCAAGGCCAAGCTTACGCAATAACGAACTACGCAGTAGCGCTACCTCGGGGCAGGACCGTGCCTGCCCCGGGTTGATTTCAATCTATGCAGGTGGAAGCTCGCTATCATGCTTATCGATCAGAAAATACCTCTGGGCCAGTACATCGCGTCGTTCGTCGAATGGCTGACCCAGAACGGCGCGAATTACTTCGACGCCATCGCGCAAGGCCTGGAGTTCATGATCCATGGCGTCACCAGCGCCCTGACTTTCTTCAACCCGTTCGTGCTTATCGCCCTGTTCGCCGCCCTGGCGCACTTCATCCAGCGCAAGTGGGCCCTGACCGCATTTGTCGCCCTGTCGTTCCTGCTGATCCTCAACCTGGGATACTGGCAGGAAACCATGGAAACCCTGGCGCAGGTCACCTTCGCCACGGTGGTATGTGTGGTGATCGGCGTGCCACTGGGCATCCTCGCCGCGCACAAGCCGATGTTCTATACCGCCATGCGCCCGGTGCTCGACCTGATGCAGACGGTGCCCACCTTCGTCTACCTGATCCCAACCCTGACCCTGTTCGGCCTGGGCGTGGTGCCGGGGCTGATTTCCACCGTGGTGTTCGCCATCGCCGCGCCCATTCGCCTGACCTACCTGGGCATCTGCGACGTGCCGCAAGAGTTGATGGACGCCGGCAAGGCCTTTGGCTGCTCGCGTCGTCAACTGCTTACCCGTATCGAACTGCCGCACGCGATGCCAAGCATCGCCGCCGGTGTCACTCAATGCATCATGCTGTCGCTGTCGATGGTGGTCATTGCCGCCCTGGTTGGCGCTGACGGCCTGGGCAAACCTGTGGTCAACGCACTGAACACTGCCGATATCTCCCTGGGCTTCGAAGCGGGCCTGGCGATCGTGCTGCTGGCAATCATGCTCGACCGTATCTGCAAGCAACCGGAACTGCCGGTAAGGGGTGAGGCATGAGCATCATTCGTTTCGAAGACGTCGACGTCATCTTCTCCAACAAGCCGCGCGAGGCACTGGCGCTGCTGGACCAAGGCCAGACCCGCGAGCAGATCCTCAAGCAGACCGGCCTGGTGGTGGGTGTCGAAAAGGCCAACCTCGATATCAACAAAGGCGAGATCTGCGTGCTGATGGGCTTGTCTGGCTCGGGCAAGTCGAGCCTGCTGCGCTGCATCAACGGCCTCAACACCGTCAGCCGTGGCAAGTTGTTCGTCGAGCACGAAGGCAAGCACATCGACATTGCCAATTGCTCCGCGGCCGAGCTGAAGATGATGCGCACCAAGCGCATTGCCATGGTGTTCCAGAAGTTTGCCCTGATGCCTTGGCTGACGGTGCGCGAGAACATCAGCTTTGGCCTGGAAATGCAGGGTCGCCCGGAAAAGGAACGGCGCAAGCTGGTCGACGAGAAGCTTGAGCTGGTGGGCCTGACCCAGTGGCGCAACAAGAAGCCGGATGAGCTGTCTGGCGGCATGCAGCAGCGCGTGGGCCTGGCCCGGGCGCTGGCGATGGATGCCGACATCTTGCTGATGGACGAACCGTTCTCGGCCCTGGATCCACTGATCCGCCAGGGCCTGCAAGATGAGCTGCTTGGCCTGCAGGCCAAGTTGAGCAAAACCATCGTGTTCGTCAGCCACGACCTGGACGAGGCGCTGAAACTGGGTACCCGCATTGCGATCATGAAAGACGGTCGGATCATCCAGTACAGCAAGCCGGAGGAGATCGTGCTGAACCCTGCCGACGAATACGTGCGCACTTTCGTCGCCCATACCAACCCGCTGAACGTGCTGTGCGGGCGCAGCCTGATGCGCAGCCTGGACAATTGCAAACGGGTCAATGGCTCGGTGTGCCTGGACCCAGGTATCGATTCGTGGCTGGACCTTGGCGAAGGCGGCGCGCTCAAGCGTGCACGCCAGGGCCAGAACGGGCTGGACATGCAGAGATGGGCACCGGGGCAAGATGTGGAGCTGCTGGAGCGCAGGCCGACCGTGGTGCACGCCGACATCGGCATGCGTGAGGCACTGCAGATTCGTTATCAAACCGGCAACAAGCTGGTGCTGCAGGATAACGACAGGGTGGTGGGGATACTCGGGGATACCGAGCTTTACCACGCTCTGCTCGGCAAGAACCACGGGTGAGGCCTTTGGGGCCGCTTCGCGGCCCTTTCGCGACGCAAGGCCGCTCCCACACGTACTGCATCAGCCTCAGGCTCAGCGCTGTACGGGTGGGAACGACCTTGTGTCGCGAACGGAGGGCAAAGCCCTCCCGGCCATCTGTCAGCGAACGACGATCCCGCGCGAAGCCATGTAAGCCTTGGCTTCAGGCACTGTGTACTCGCCAAAGTGGAAGATGCTGGCCGCCAGCACCGCGCTGGCATGCCCCTCCAGAATGCCGTCAGCCAAGTGCTGCAGGTTACCAACACCCCCCGAGGCAATCACCGGAATCCCCAGCGCATCACTGATAGCGCGGGTAACGCCCAGGTCGAAGCCGTTCTTCATGCCGTCCTGGTCCATGCTGGTCAGCAGGATCTCGCCAGCGCCCAGGCCTTCCATCTTCTTCGCCCACTCGACCGCATCCAGCCCAGTCGGTTTGCGCCCGCCGTGAGTGAAAATCTCCCAGCGCGGCGCTTCACCTGGCCCGGACACTTTCTTGGCATCGATGGCGACAACGATGCACTGCGAACCGAAACGGTCCGCCGCCTCGCCAACAAACTCTGGGTTGAACACCGCGGCGGTGTTGATCGAGACCTTGTCGGCACCGGCGTTGAGCAGGTTGCGGATGTCCTGCACGGTCCGCACGCCACCCCCTACCGTCAGCGGGATGAACACCTGGCTGGCCATGCGCTCGACGGTATGCAAAGTGGTGTCGCGGCCATCGACGCTGGCGGTGATGTCGAGAAAGGTGATTTCGTCAGCACCTTGCTCGTCGTAGCGACGGGCGATTTCCACCGGGTCGCCGGCATCACGGATGTTCTCGAACTTGACGCCCTTGACCACCCGGCCGTTGTCCACGTCCAGGCAAGGGATAATGCGCTTGGCCAGTGCCATGGTTCAGTCCTCAGCCTTGGTAGTTGTCACAGAAGGCCTGGGCCTCAGCGACATCCAGGGTGCCTTCGTAGATGGCACGGCCGGTGATGGCGCCGATGATGCCCGGGGCCTTGGCGTCCAGCAGGGCCTTGATGTCACCCAGGTTGTGAATGCCACCCGAGGCGATCACCGGGATACGGGTGGCTTCAGCCAGTGCCTTGGTGAAGGGCACGTTGCAGCCCTGCATCATGCCGTCCTTTGCGATGTCGGTGTAGACGATCGCCGAGACGCCATCGGCCTCGAAACGCCTGGCCAGGTCGATGACCTGCACCGAGCTCACTTCGGCCCAACCGTCGGTGGCGACGAAACCGTCCTTGGCGTCCAGGCCGACGATGACCTTGCCCGGGAAGGCTTTGCACGCTTGAGCAACGAACTCGGGCTGCTTGACGGCCTTGGTGCCGATGATCACGTAGCTGACGCCAGCCTTGACGTAGTGTTCGATGGTTTCCAGCGAACGGATACCGCCGCCGATCTGGATCGGCAGGTTCGGATAGCGCTTGGCGATGGCGGTAACCACTTCACCATTGACCGGCTGGCCTTCGAAGGCGCCGTTGAGGTCGACCAGGTGCAGGCGGCGGCAGCCACCCTCGACCCACTTGGCGGCCATGCTCACCGGGTCGTCGGAAAATACCGTAGAGTCTTCCATGCGGCCCTGGCGCAGGCGCACGCAAGCACCGTCCTTCAGATCGATAGCGGGGATAATCAGCATCTTGGGAACCTGTCTATTTGTTGGGTTTCAGGGCTTCTCGAGTGCCCACAGGTCGCTTTCGATGCCCTCGAACCGCTCCTTGAGGTGCAGCTGAACATCGGCAATCGCCCTGTTGTAGTAATGGGGTGCAATCTCTTTGCTGAACAGCTCGAGGACCTCGGCCACCTCGAACGACCCCAACTGCAGCTCGAAGCGGTCTTCGAGAAAACGCTTCAAGGTGTCGAGCGCTTCGCGCTCCTGCTCGGGGGCCAGGGTGATGGTCGGGGCCTTGGTCTTCGACCTGCTCATTTACCAGCGCCCGTCCCAGGCGATGAAGTTCTGCAGCAGCTGCAGGCCATGGGTATGGCTCTTCTCCGGGTGGAACTGCACGGCAAAACGCGAACCGTCGGCCAGCGCTGCGGCGAAATCGACGCCATAGTGACCGCGTCCCACCACCTGGCCCGGCTTGCCGGCATTGATGTAGTAGCTGTGCACGAAGTAGAAACGTGCGCGGTCAGGGATGTCGTGCCACAGCGGGTGGTCGATGGTCTGGCTGACTTCGTTCCAGCCCATGTGCGGCACCTTCAGGTGCTCGCCCTCTTCTTGCAGGTCTTTGCCGAAAAAGCGCACCTGGCCAGGGAACAGGCCAATGCAGTCGACGCCGTTGTTTTCCTCACTGTGCTCGAGCAGCGCCTGCATACCGACGCAGATGCCGAGGAACGGGCGGTCCTGGCTGACTTCGCGGACCAGGCTGTCGAAGCCCAGGCGGCGGATTTCGGCCATGCAGTCGCGAATCGCGCCCACGCCCGGGAACACCACACGGTCGGCCTCGCGGATCACTGAGGCATCGCTGGTCACCAGCACTTTACCGGCACCTACGTGCTCAAGCGCCTTGGCCACCGAGTGCAGGTTACCCATGCCATAGTCGATTACGGCTACCGTTTGCATTTACAGGCACCCTTTGGTGGAAGGCATCTGCCCGGCCATACGCTCGTCGAGGGTGATGGCCATGCGCAGGGCACGGCCGAAAGCCTTGAATACGGTTTCGATCTGGTGGTGGGTGTTGTGGCCACGCAGGTTGTCGATGTGCAGGGTTACCAGGGCGTGGTTGACGAAGCCCTGGAAAAACTCCTGGAACAGGTCGACATCGAAGCCGCCAACGCTTGCACGGGTATACGGCACGTGCATCTGCAGGCCTGGGCGGCCAGAGAAGTCGATGACCACGCGAGACAGCGCTTCGTCCAGCGGCACGTAGGCGTGGCCGTAGCGGAAGATACCTTTCTTGTCACCGATAGCTTGGGCGAATGCCATGCCCAGGGTGATGCCGACGTCTTCGACGGTATGGTGATCGTCGATATGCGTGTCACCCTTGCACTCGATATCCAGATCGATCAGCCCATGGCGGGCGATCTGGTCCAGCATGTGTTCAAGGAAAGGCACACCGATATCGAATCGGGCCTTGCCACTGCCATCGAGGTTGATCGAGCACTTGACCTGGGTTTCCAGGGTATTGCGCTCGACGGAAGCCTTACGTTCGACCATCACCAGCTCCGCAAAATCATTGGGCGAAAAGGGTTTCAT
This sequence comes from Pseudomonas sp. 22515, assembly GCF_052044625.1. NCBI lineage: Bacteria > Pseudomonadati > Pseudomonadota > Gammaproteobacteria > Pseudomonadales > Pseudomonadaceae > Pseudomonas > Pseudomonas sp. 22515. The sequence goes on along the minus strand of NZ_JBQENN010000007.1, from coordinate 129,352 downwards.
TATAGGCCCAGAACGCGCCAGCTTGAAACGCGGATGACATATGGCAAAGCCAGGTTTTACGCTGGCTGGATGCTGCTACAGGTCTATACAACTGCGTAATGGGGGCTGCTTTGCAGCCCATCGCGACACAAGGCCGCTCCCACAGGGACCGCGCAACCCTGAAGCGTACGCGGTCCCTGTGGGAGCGGCCTTGCGTCGCGAAAGGGGCGCAAAGCGCACCCATGCAGTTACATCAATGGAACAGGACAGCAGTCTTCTGCAGTGTCACCCAAACACCCCAGGCCAACGGCACAACCACCACCGCCCAGGCCAGCAGCACCAGTGGCAGGCTGCCTGGCGCCGCCTTCCACTCCAGCGACCGCGCCCCATCGACGCCCTTGTCATGGCTCAACGCACGCTCGGCCGCCAGTTCGGCATCACTCATGAAATGTTTGTCGGCCACCGGGCGGACCAGCATGTTGCAGATAAAGCCCAGCACCAGCAGACCCGCGAGAATGTACAAGGTCATGTCATAAGCCGCCGCCCGCTCCACGCCCGCTGCCAGTTGATACTCGCGCAGGTAGGTGATCAGCACCGGCCCCAGCACCCCCGCTGCCGCCCAGGCGGTCAGCAGGCGGCCATGGATGGCACCCACCATCTGCGTGCCGAACAGGTCGGCCAGGTAGGCCGGCACCGTTGCAAAACCACCGCCATACATCGACAGGATGATGCAGAACGCTGCCACGAAAAGCGCCACGTTGCCCAGGTGCCCCATGTTCGGCACCAGGCTGTACAAGCCCACACCCAAGGCGAAGAAGGCAAAGTAGGTGTTCTTGCGGCCGATGTAGTCGGAGAACGATGCCCAGAAGAACCGGCCGCCAATGTTGAACAGGCTCAGCAGGCCGGTAAAGCCGGCGGCGATCGCGGCAATCTGCGCCAACTGCGCAGTGCTCAGCTGGCTGAAGGTCAGTTCGTTGCCCAGTAATTTACCGGCGAACACTTCCTGCAGCAGCGGTGACGCCATGCCCAAAATGCCGATGCCCGCCGACACGTTCAGGCACAGCACCAGCCAGATCAGCGCGAACTGCGGGGTCTTCCAGGCCACACTGACGTGCACGTGGCGGTCGGTGACCATGGCGTTACCGGCATTCTTCAACGGCGCAGCCCAGCCTTCAGGCTTCCAGCCAGTCGGTGGTACGCGATACGCCAGGGCGCCAGCGGTCATGAACACAAAGTAGATCGCCGCCATGGCGACAAAGCTCTGCCATACGCCAACTTCGTGCTCATTGCCAAAATGCCCCATAAGCGCGGTGGCCAGCGGCGCCCCGACCATGGCCCCGCCGCCGAAGCCCATGATCGCCATACCGGTGGCCATACCGCGTTTGTCCGGGAACCACTTGATCAAGGTCGACACGGGTGAGATGTAGCCCAGGCCCAGGCCGATACCGCCAATCACGCCGGAGCCAAGCCACATCAGCCACAATTGATGGGTTTTCACACCTATCGCCGAAAGCAGCATGCCACCGCACCAGCACAAGGCCGACACCAGGCCAGCCTTGCGCGGGCCGGCGTGCTCCAGCCAGCCGCCCAGCACCGCCGCCGAGCAACCGAGGAAGACGAAGAACAGGGTGTAGATCCAGCTCAGCATCGAGATTGGCCAGTCGCATTCGGCGCTGAACATCCGGGCCATGAAGCCCATGTCTGCCGCACAGGCGACGGGGGCGGTGATCCCCAGGGCTTGCGACAAAGGCAGCCAGAATACCGAGAAGCCGTAGGCCATACCGATGCACAGGTGAATGGCCAGGGCAGCTGGCGGGACGAGCCAGCGGTTGAAGCCCGGGCGGGCGATTATGCGTTCCTTCGACAGGAAGCCTGGCTCACTGGCCAAGGTTCCCGTCGCGACGGTACTGGTCATGAATCTGATCCTTGTTATAGGGAGGGTGCTCGCAAAGCGGCGCAAGGGTAGCAGCATCAAGCAGCATGAAAGCAATCTGCCATCGTCCATTTTTGCCCGACTGAATCGGTCATGTCCCGGCAAAAGCGCAATATTAAGCTGTCGAAAGCCGTACCCTCTGATACAGGCGTAGGAATTTCCTACATCTCTAGTCGTACAAGCAGGGGTAACCGCGACAGCGTTATACTCTGCCGCCTGAACTCACTAACGGACTAAAAGGACTCGCCCATGAAAGCGTTCGGCAAAATCCTGGGACTGGGGCTTCTCGGGTTACTGCTGATCATCGTGGCGCTGGGCTTCGCCCTGACCCACCTCTTTGATCCCAACGACTACAAAGACGAGATTCGCCAGCTGGCACGCGACAAGGCGCACGTCGAACTGACCCTCAACGGTGACATCGGCTGGAGCCTGTTCCCGTGGCTGGGTCTGGAGCTGCATGAAGCCAGCATCGCTACCTTGAACAAACCCAAGGAACCATTCGCCGACCTGCAGATGCTTGGCCTTTCAGTCCGTGTACTGCCGCTGCTGCGCCGCGAAGTGCAAATGAGCGACGTACGTGTCGAGGGCCTGAACCTGACCCTGGCGCGTGACGAACAGGGCCATGGCAACTGGGAGGACATCGGCAAGCCGCTACCCGCGCAGAATGGCGCAGGCACCGATGCACAGGCACAGGCACCTGCCGAGCAGACGCCTGCGACCACCGACAGCAACGACCGCGCCATCAAGCTGGACATCGACAGCCTGACCGTGAACAACGCCCGCGTGCAGTACACCGATGCCAAGACCGGCCAAAATTACAGCGCCGAGAGCATCCAGCTGAGCACCGGGCCGGTCCATGAAGGCGCAAACATCCCGCTCAAGGCCAGCGCCTTCATCAGCGCCAGCCAGCCGAGCATCAAAGCCCGTACCGAGCTGGCCGGCGAATTGCGCTTCGACCGCAAGCTCAAGCGCTACAACTTCGAAGACATGCGCCTGTCGGGCGAGACCTCGGGTGAGCCTACCGGCGGCAAGACCGTGACCTTCGCCGCCCAGGGCCAACTGCTGGTCGACCTGGCCGCCAATGTCGCCTCGTGGAACGGCCTGAAAGTCTCGGCCAACCAACTGCGCGCCCTCGGTGAGCTGAACCTGCGTGATCTGGACAAAGCCCCCCAGCTGAGCGGCGGCCTGTCCATCGCCCAGTTCAACCTGCGCGCCTTCCTTGAAAGCATTGGCCACCCGCTGCCGGCCACCAACGACCCGGCCGCCTTCGCCAAGCTGGAGCTGGTGACTCGCCTGCAGGGCACGCCCAGCAGCCTGGCCCTGGAAGACCTGGCGGTGAAGCTGGACGACAGCACCTTCAGCGGCCGCGTGGCCGTCGAAGATTTCGCCAAACAAGCCCTGCGCCTGCAGCTTAAGGGCGACACCTTCGACGCCGACCGCTACCTGCCGGCCAAAAGCGAAGAAGCCAAGGGCGCCACCGCTGCGCGCCAGGCCGAGGTCAAGCAACAAGAGGCCAGCGCCGTAGCCGGTGCTGGCACCACACCACTGCCCACCCCCCCAACGCAAGTGGCATGGAGCGACGACAAGCTGCTGCCGGTCGACCGTCTGCGCGCCCTCGACCTGCAGGCCGACCTGGCCTTCGGCTCGTTGACCCTGGACAAGCTGCCGATCGAGAGCGCCCAGCTCAAGGCCGTTGGCCAAGGCGGCCTGCTGACCCTGCAAACCCTGCGCGGAGCGCTGTACAACGGCACCTTCGAAGCCAAGGGCACGGTCGACGTGCGCCCTGCCGTGCCACAGCTGGGTGTGAACACCAATATCCAGCGGGTGCCGGTGGAACACTTCATCAAGGCCGAAGGCAAGGAACAGACGCCGCCGGTCAAGGGCCTGCTGACCCTGACCAGTGATCTGACAGCCACCGGTAACAGCCAGAAAGCACTGGTCGACACCCTGAACGGCAGCGCAAACTTCGCCATCAACGATGGCGTACTGGTCAATGCCAACCTGGAACAGCAGCTGTGCCAGGCCATCGCCACGCTCAATCGCAAGACGCTGAGCAGCGAACCACGCGGCAAGGACACCCCGTTCCAGGAACTGCGCGGCAGCCTGGTAGTGCGCAATGGCGTCGCCAGCAACCCGGACCTCAAGGCGCGCATCCCGGGCCTCACCGTCAATGGCCATGGTGACCTCGACCTGCGCGTGCTGGGCATGGACTACAACGTCGGCGTAGTCGTCGAAGGCGACCAGCGTGCCATGCCGGACCCGGCCTGCCAGGTCAACGAACGTTATGTAGGTGTTGAAGTACCCCTGCGCTGCCGTGGTCCGCTGGAACTCGGCGCAAAGGCCTGCCGCCTGGACCAGAACGGCCTGGGCAAGGTTGCCGCCAAGCTGGCCGGCAACCGCCTGAAGGACAAGATCGATGAAAAGCTTGATGAAAAACTTGGAGACAAAGTGAGCCCGGAACTGAAAGACGCGCTCAAGGGGCTGTTCAAGCGATGAGCCCCGAGCAGTTCTCCAGCGCAGTGCTGGACTGGTATGACGAGCACGGCCGGCACGACCTGCCCTGGCAACAGGGCATCACGCCGTACCGCGTGTGGGTGTCGGAAATCATGTTGCAGCAGACCCAGGTCAGCACCGTGCTCAATTACTTCGACCGCTTCATGCAGGCCCTGCCAACCGTGCAAGCCCTGGCCGAGGCACCGGAGGACGAAGTGCTGCACCTGTGGACGGGCCTGGGTTACTACACCCGCGCACGCAACCTGCAAAAGGCCGCCAAGGTCGTCGTCGAGCAACATGGCGGCGAATTCCCGCGCAGCGTCGAGCAGCTTACCGAGCTGCCCGGCATTGGCCGCTCAACTGCCGGCGCCATCGCCAGCATCAGCATGGGCATCCGTGCACCGATCCTCGACGGCAACGTCAAGCGCGTGCTGGCACGCTACACCGCCCAGGCCGGCTACCCCGGCGAACCCAAGGTTGCCAACCAGCTATGGGCCACTGCCGAGCGCCTTACCCCGCAACAACGCGCCAACCACTACACCCAGGCGATGATGGACATGGGCGCCACGCTGTGCACGCGCAGCAAGCCCAGTTGCCTGATCTGCCCGTTGCAGCGCGGCTGCGAAGCGCACCTGCACGGTGAAGAAACCCGCTACCCCGAGCCCAAACCGCGCAAGGCGCTGCCGCAACGGCGCACACTGATGCCACTGCTGGCCAACCACGAAGGCGCCATCCTGCTTTACCGCCGCCCTTCCAGCGGCCTGTGGGGTGGTTTGTGGAGCCTCCCGGAGCTGGACGACATCGCCCAGCTTGACGACCTGGCCTACCAGCACGGCCTGCGCCTGGCTGGCCGCCACGCCATGGACGGCCTGACCCACACCTTCAGCCACTTCCAGCTGGCGATCGAGCCTTGGCTCGTGCGCGTCGACCCGGTCGGCGAGCACGTGGTCGAGGCCGACTGGCTCTGGTATAACCTCGCCACCCCGCCGCGCCTGGGCCTCGCCGCCCCGGTGAAAAAGCTGCTTGAACGCGCGACCGACGAACTGATTGCAGGAGACGCCCGATGACCCGCACCGTGATGTGCCGCAAATACCAAGAAGAACTGCCAGGCCTGGAACGCCCGCCCTATCCCGGTGCCAAGGGCCAGGACATCTTCGAACACATCTCGCAGAAAGCCTGGGCCGACTGGCAGAAGCACCAGACCATGCTGATCAACGAGAAGCGCCTGAACATGATGAACGCCGAGGACCGCAAATTCCTCCAGGCTGAGATGGACAAGTTTTTCGCCGGCGAAGAATACGCCCAGGCCGAAGGCTACGTTCCACCGGCCGAATGACCCCAAAAATCGTAAGCGACGGAATTAATTTAAAATTTTTTCAAAAAGTCGTTGACGAGCGGTCCGGAAATCTATTTAATTCACCTCGTCGCCCAGATAGCTCAGTCGGTAGAGCAGAGGATTGAAAATCCTCGTGTCGGCGGTTCGACTCCGTCTCTGGGCACCACCTTCAAGCTTCTGGTGGTTGCAAAGTTACCCGAAGCGACAACAAGAAACCCGCCTAGTGCGGGTTTTTTGTTGCCTGTAATTTTTTCGCATTGACCAGCATCAAATAGCCATCATTCGTTCACCTTCATAATCGAAAACGGACATCCGTATCGACTATCAAGGACCTCCATGAGCGAAGAATCACCCCTCCTGCTCCCCGCCCCCAGCGAACCCACCACCACACCGATCCGCACACGCCGCACACGCCAGCGCAAGCCGGAGCCGACAATAACCCGCATCAGCCAGCAACCCGCAGCACTGGAAGTTGCCACGGCCCCCAAAGGCAGCAACGAGGACAGCACCTCGGCACGCCTGCCGGCCAGCTACCCTTACCGCACCCGCCTGCGCCGCCAGGACTACGACAAGGCCAAGCATGCGTTGCAGATCGAGCTGCTGAAGGTACAGAGCTGGGTGAAGGAAACCGGCCAGCGTGTGGTGATCCTGTTCGAAGGGCGCGATGCCGCAGGCAAGGGCGGCACCATCAAGCGCTTCATGGAGCACCTCAACCCACGCGGTGCGCGCATTGTCGCCCTGGAGAAGCCTTCCGAGCAGGAGAAAGGCCAGTGGTACTTCCAGCGCTACATCCAGCACCTGCCCACAGAGGGTGAAATGGTGTTCTTCGACCGCTCCTGGTACAACCGTGCCGGGGTCGAGAAGGTGATGGACTTCTGCACACCACTGCAATACCTGGAATTCATGCGTCAGGCGCCAGACCTGGAGCGCATGCTGTGCAACAGTGGCATCCTGCTGTTCAAGTACTGGTTTTCGGTGAACCGCGAAGAGCAGTTGCGACGCTTCATTTCGCGCCGGGACGACCCGCTCAAGCACTGGAAGCTGTCGCCCATCGACATCAAGTCGCTGGACAAGTGGGAGGACTACACTTCGGCCAAAGAGGCGATGTTCTTCCATACCGATACAGCCGATGCACCGTGGACGGTGATCAAGTCCGATGACAAGAAGCGGGCGCGGATCAACTGCATCCGGCACTTCCTGCATTCGCTGGACTACCCAGGCAAAGACCCTCGGGTGGCACATGCACCCGACCCTCTGCTGGTAGGCCGAGCTTCACACGGCTTCGAAGAAGACGAGACTCCGCAGCCGGCCACCTGAAAGCCCGGCATGCCGGCCAGCATGGCTGGCAGTGGGAGGGAAGCTATGCAGGGCCCTCGGCCAGCATAATCTGGAGATGTCTCCCACAGACGTCTCACTAAGCTGCAGCGCTCAGGGGCGCTGCTTGGGTTTATCGTGCAATTGCGCTTCAATACGCGCACTTTCAGACACACCCAAGGATTTCCCCATGGCCACCCCTACCAAGCAACAGAAACGCGCCAAGCGCGCCGCCAGCAAGGCCAAGCAGAACCGCATGGTACGCAGCGGCCAAGCGGTCAAGGCCAGCGCCGGCGACAGCGCCAGCGTCGAGCAGGTGTACAAAAAGGCCATGGAGTCGGGCAGCTACGACGCGATGTTCAACAAGATGAAGGAAGCGCAGGAAGGCGGCCTGGTGCCAATGATCTCGGTGTTCCTGGTGGATCCGCTGCTCGCCCTGGTGCTCAAGGGGCACAAGGAAGAACACGCCACCGACTACATCGTGCTGGTGTTCAACGCCTACCGCAAATGGCTGGACGGCGCTGACGAAGAGACCACCATGGCCTGGCTGGAGAGTGATGAGTTCCAGGACGCCTATATCGCCGCTTCCGAACTCGTGGCCAAGCAGCAGCAACAGCAGAAGCAGTTCGGCTGACAGGGCCATGTAACCTGTTGTGGCCCCTGTAGGAGCGGGTTTACCCGCGAATACGATGGCGGCTGCGACGGTGATTAGCCAGGATATTGGCCAGCAGGCCCGGCCCTTTCGCGGGTAAACCCGCTCCTACGAGCTTGTGGCCAGACAACAAAAAAGGCCGCACCCTTCACAGGGCGCGGCCTTCTCATTTCAGCCAGCGCGGATCAGCTGTCCAGCGCCGCCCGCCCGGCAGCCTCGCGCTTGCGGTGCACCAGCAAGCCAGCCGCCACCACACCAATACTCAGCAACGCAGTCGCAATGATCTCCGCACGGTGATCCTCACGCAGCGCCATCACCACCAGAATGGCAACGATGAAGGCAATGGTCGCCCAGGTCAGGCCCGGGAACAGCCACATCTTGAAGGTGATCTTCTCGCCGCGGGCTTCACGCTGGGCGCGCATGCGCAGCTGCGACACGGCAATCACCAGGTACACCAGCAGCGCGATGGCGCCAGAGCTGGCCAGCAGGAACTCGAACACCTGGGCCGGTGCCACGAAGTTGGCGAACACGCAAAGGAATGCCGCTGCGGTGGACAGCAGTACCGCCACGTGCGGGGTCGCCGCCTTGGTGGTGCGTTGGGCGATGGCCGGGGCGTCGCCACGCTTGCTCAGCGAGAACAACATACGCGAAGAAGTGTACAGCGCCGAGTTCAGGCAGCTGGTCACGGCAATCAGCACAACAATGTCGACGATCAGCTTGGCATTCGGCACACCAATACGGCTCAGCACGGTCTGGTAGGAGCCCGTCTCGGCCAGGGCCGGGTCGTTCCACGGCACCAGGGCCACGACCAGGAAGATCGACACCAGGTAGAACAGGCAGATACGCCAGATTACCGAGTTGGTGGCACGGCTGATCTGCTTGCCTGGGTCCTTCGACTCGGCAGCGGCGATGGTGACGATTTCGGTACCCATGAACGAGAACATGGTGGTCAGCATGGCTGCCAGCACTGCGCCCAGGCCGTTGGGCATGAAGCCTTGGGTATCGAACAGGTGGCTGGCACCGCTCACCTGGCTGCTCGGTACAAAGCCGAACAAGGCAGCACAGCCCACGGCGATGAAGCCGATGATCGCCAGCACTTTGAGCAGGGCAAACCAGAACTCGAACTCACCGTAGTTCTTCACGCTGCACAGGTTGGTGAGTGTCAGTGCCAGGGTAATGATGAGGGAGAACGCCCACAGGTCAACCGCCGGGAACCAGGCATGCAGAATGGCCGCGGCGGCATTGGCCTCCAGCGGAATTACCAACACCCAGAACCACCAGTACAGCCAGCCGATGGTGAAACCGGCCCAGCGCCCGATGGCACGGTCGGCATACGTAGAGAACGAACCGGTGTCAGGCGAGGCGACTGCCATTTCACCCAGCATACGCATGACCAGCACGACCAGCGTACCGGCGGCAGCGTAAGCCAGCAGCACAGCAGGGCCGGCAGCTGCGATGGCGTGGCCGGAGCCTACGAACAGGCCGGCACCGATGACGCCAGCGATGGACAGCATGGTCACATGCCGTTGTTTGAGCCCCTGAGCGAGGTCATTGGAATTGTTACCGCTCATTGAAACTACCTTTGTAAGGAGTGGACCACGCCGACTGCGGGTATAGAGCGCGCCAGGGGTTGACCCAGGCGTCGCTGCAATCGGCGGTTTCCAACTGGCAATAAGCGCGCCACATGCCGAATACACCCGTCAGAAAATGCTGCAGGCCTTTTAGGATGCGGCTTGGAGGGCTTTCGGCCATTGCATGACCGAAAGGGCATCAAATCATCGGATTACTGAAATACTCACTTACAAATGCACCAAAGGTGCTCCTCGGTAACACCCATGCACCAACGCAATGCCAAAAAGTGCAACCCATGGGTACAACCTTGTGACATCAACATGGCATTCGTGGGTGAACCCGTTTGCACTGGCAAAAGGTCGGGTTTACCCCTCCAATGGGTCAAAACAGCTTCCATGCGCCGGCCAAAGCTGGCACCATCGCGCCTTTTTTCATCAAGGCTCTGGTGCTGGGCGACACCTTCGCGGACATCTGCGCGACGTTACGCTGTAGCGATGCGACAAACTGCCCCACCAGCGCCCCCAGTCCCCGGCGACCCTGTTGGCCGTCATAATGCCGCTATGCTAGCTTGGCGCACGCCAGGAAGGCCGCCAACAGCTGGGAACGCACCCGAACACATGAGGACCGCACATGGCTCAGGCCACGCCCGCGCTGGAAATCCGCAATTTGCACAAACGCTACGGCGAGCAGGAAATTCTCAAGGGCATTTCGCTGACCGCTCGCGACGGTGACGTGATCTCCATCCTGGGGTCGTCCGGCTCCGGCAAGTCCACCCTGCTGCGCTGCATCAACCTGCTCGAGAACCCGCACCAGGGCGAAATCCTGGTCGCCGGCGAAGCCCTCAAGCTCAAGGCCGCCAAGAATGGCGACCTGATCGCAGCCGACAACCGCCAGATCAATCGCCTGCGCAGCGAAATCGGCTTTGTCTTCCAGAATTTCAACCTGTGGCCGCACATGTCGATCCTCGACAACATCATCGAGGCGCCACGCCGCGTGCTCGGCCAAAGCAAGGCCGAGGCCATCGAAGCCGCAGAAGCGCTGCTGAACAAAGTCGGCATCTACGACAAACGCCACAGCTACCCCGCCCAGCTTTCCGGTGGCCAGCAACAGCGCGCCGCCATTGCCCGTACCCTGGCCATGAAGCCCAAGGTCATCCTGTTCGACGAGCCTACATCGGCACTCGATCCGGAAATGGTCCAGGAAGTGCTTAACGTTATCCGCGCATTGGCCGAAGAAGGCCGTACCATGCTGCTGGTGACGCACGAGATGAGCTTTGCCCGCCATGTGTCCAGTGAAGTCGTCTTCCTGCACCAGGGCCTGGTCGAAGAGCAGGGATCGCCGCAGCAGGTCTTCGAAAGCCCGACCTCGGCGCGTTGCAAGCAATTCATGTCCAGCCACCGCTAACGGAGCAATACATGCACACCTACAAGAAGTTTCTCCTGGCAGCTGCTGCCACGCTGGTGATGTCGGCAAACGCCATGGCCGCAGAAAAACTGCGCATGGGCATCGAAGCCGCCTACCCACCGTTCAACAACAAGGATGCCAGCGGTAACGTGGTTGGCTTCGACAAAGACATTGGCGACGCCCTGTGCGCCAAGATGAAAGTCGAATGCTCGGTCGTTACCTCCGACTGGGACGGCATCATCCCGGCCCTGAACGCCAAGAAGTTCGACTTCCTGGTGTCGTCGCTGTCGATCACCGACGAACGCAAGCAGGCTGTGGACTTCACCGAGCCGTACTACTCCAACAAGCTGCAGTTCATCGCGCCGAAAAACGTCGACTTCAAGACTGACAAAGAGTCGCTGAAAGGCAAGGTCATCGGCACCCAGCGCGCAACCTTGGCCGGCACCTACCTTGAAGACAACTTCAAGGGCGTCGACATCAAGCTGTACGACACCCAGGAAAACGCCTACCTCGACCTGGTCTCCGGTCGTATCGACGGCATCCTGGCCGACAAGTACGTGCAGTACGAGTGGCTGAAAAGCAAAGACGGCTCGAACTTCGAGTTCAAGGGCGAGCCGGTGATGGACAGCGACAAGATCGGCATTGCCGTGCGCAAAGGTGACACCAAGCTGCGCGACGACCTGAACAAAGCCCTGGCAGAAATCAAAGCCGACGGTACGTACAAGAAAATCAACGACAAGTACTTCCCGTTCAGCATCGAATGATCCGCCCTGACCGGCGCGCCCTTGCGGCGCGCCAGTCCCTAAAATGACCTGCCCATGAATATCGACCTGCACGGATTCGGTCCGGCCATGATGGCCGGCACCCTGATGACCGTAAAACTGGCGCTTTGCGCCTTGCTGCTGGGGCTGGTCCTGGGCCTGCTCGGCGCCCTGGCCAAGACCTCCCCGCTCAAGCCGCTGCAATGGCTTGGCGGCTTCTACTCGACCCTGGTTCGCGGCGTGCCCGAACTGCTGTGGGTGCTGCTTATCTATTTCGGCACCGTCGGGCTCATGAACAGCCTCGGCGAAGCCCTGAACATGCCCGGCCTTGAGCTCAGCGCCTTTGCCGCGGGCGTGATCGCCCTGGGCCTGTGCTTTGGCGCCTACGCCACCGAAGTGTTCCGTGGCGCCATCCTGGCGATCCCCAAGGGCCACCGCGAAGCCGGCCTGGCGCTGGGCCTGTCCAAGGGCCGCATCCTCTCGCGGATCATCCTGCCGCAGATGTGGCGCATCGCCCTGCCCGGCCTTGGCAACCTGTTCATGATCCTGATGAAGGACACCGCCCTGGTATCGGTAATCGGCCTTGAAGAAATCATGCGTCATTCGCAGATCGGCGTGACCGTGACCAAAGAGCCGTTCACCTTCTACATGGTCGCGGCCTGCATCTACCTGGGCCTGACCGTGCTTGCCATGACCGGTATGCATTTCATGGAAAAACGCGCCGCTCGCGGCTTTGCGAGGGCTGAATAATGAATTGGGAAGTCATCTTCAAATGGCTGCCGCGCCTGGCCGAGGGTGCGGTCCTGACCCTGGAGCTGGTAGCCATTGCCGTGGTTGCCGGTTTGATCCTGGCCATCCCGCTGGGCATCGCCCGCTCCTCGCGCCACTGGTACGTGCGCGCGGTGCCGTTCAGCTATATTTTCTTCTTCCGTGGCACGCCGCTGCTGGTGCAGTTGTTCCTGGTCTATTACGGCCTGGCGCAGTTCGATGCGGTGCGCTCCAGTTCGCTGTGGCCGTACCTGCGCGATCCGTTCTGGTGCACGGTGCTGACCATGACCCTGCACACCGCTGCGTACATCGCCGAGATCCTGCGTGGCGCGCTGCAGGCGATCCCTAAAGGTGAGATTGAAGCGGCACGGGCGCTGGGCATGTCGCGTGGCAAAACGCTGTTCTACATCATGCTGCCACGCGCTGCGCGCATCGGCCTGCCGGCGTACAGCAACGAAGTGATCCTGATGCTCAAGGCCAGTGCCCTGGCCAGTACCGTGACCCTGCTGGAACTGACCGGCATGGCCCGTACCATCATCGCCCGCACCTACCTGCCGGTGGAGATCTTCTTCGCCGCAGGCGTGTTCTACCTGGTGATCTCGTTCATGCTGGTGCAAGGCTTCAAGCTGCTGGAGCGCTGGCTGCGTGTAGATGCCTGCCAAGGGCGCTGACATCTCCTGGCCTTCTTCGCGGGCACGCCCGCTCCTACAATTACTGCACAGTGCTTAGCCTGTGCACTATACCTGTGGNGGGAGCGGGCATGCCCGCGAAGAGGCCCTAAAAACCAACACACATCTACCCATGCCCAACCACCTCCACAGCCACCACCTAAGCACCCGCTTCCAGGCCCTCGACCAGTTCCTGATCGAGCACCAACAGCTGTGGAAACCCCGCCCCTTCACCACCCTGCAACTGCCCTGGGAAACCACCCACCCAGAGCTTGCCGCCCACCTGCGCCAATGTTCCCTGGCAGACGCCGAAGCCGACAGCGCCGCTGACCGCTTGCCCGCGCCCTTCCCGCAACTGGCCGAACAAGCCCAAAAGCTCGCCGCCCTCGGCAGCCTCCCTCAGACTGACCTGCCACCCGCCGCCCACCGCCTGGACGTCGCCGTCCCCGGCCGCAAATGGCAGCAGATCGAAGCCTTCGCCAGCCACCTGGCCTTCCGCGAGCCGCCCCGCCACTGGCTGGACTGGTGCTCTGGCAAAGGCCACCTCGGCCGTCGCCTGCTGCAACCCGGCCAACAGCTGACCTGCCTGGAGTACGACGCCGAACTGGTCGCCGCCGGCCAGGCCCTGAGCGCCCACCATCACTTGCCAGCACAGCACGTACACCAGGATGTGATGGCCAGCAACAGCGCCCGCCACCTGGCTAGCGACAAAAGCGTGGTCGCCCTGCACGCCTGTGGCGATCTGCATGTACGCCTGCTGCAACTGGCCAGCCAGCAAGGTTGCCGGCAACTGGCCATAGCCCCCTGCTGCTACAACCGCATCGCCGCGCAGCAATACCAGGCGTTATCCACAGCCGCGCAGACGTCGAGCCTGCAGCTGTCGCTGGACGACCTGGGCCTGCCATTGAGCGAAACCGTCACTGCCGGCGCCCGTGTGCGGCGCCAGCGCGACACCTCGATGGCCCGGCGCCTGGGCTTCGACCTGCTGCAACGCCAGCAGCGCCAGAGCGATGAATACCTGCCGATGCCTTCCCTGCCGGTGGCCTGGCTGGAGAAGCCCTTCGAGCAATACTGCCGCGACTTGGCTGAACTGAAGCAATTGCCAGTGAGCGGCGACCCGGACTGGGCAATGCTGGAAGCTGCGGGCTGGCAACGCCTGGCCGAGGTTCGGAACCTGGAGCGCGTACGCAACCTGTTCCGTCGGCCACTGGAGCTGTGGCTGGTACTCGATCGCGCCCTGTTCCTCGAAGAACAAGGCTATGACGTGCGCCTGGGCCTGTTTTGCGATTACCCACTGACCCCGCGCAACCTGCTCATTCTTGCGGAACGCGACGGTTAGCCGCAGCACAACCTGTGGATAAGTCTGTGAACAAGCTTGTGATTACCTGTTGGATCCAAGCGCTATTTCAAGCGCTTGGCTTATTCCTGCTTGCGGCTGCAGCCCAGTAAAAACAGGCGTTTGCGCAAAGACCAGCGGCGTAGCGATCCGGCATGCCTTTCGCTCAGGTCTCCGATGCCACTTGTGCATAAACATTTCTTGTGGTTGACGCAAGCGGCTTTTGTGGGAGCGGCCTTGCGTCGCGAAAGGGCCGCAAAGCGGCCCCCGTTTTCAGTGCAATCTCTGAAATCGCCGGGGCTGCTTTGCAGCCCATTCGCGACGCAAGGCCGCTCCCACAAATGACCGCGTCAATGCCTAATGCGCCTTACCCTTGGCGATCTCGATATCGTTCATCAGCGCCTTGGCCATGTCGCACAGGTAATCGGCAGCCCCCAGGAATTTATGGTCGTCCTCCATATCCCCCTCGCGCACCAGGTGCTTGATGTAGCCCATCAGGATCGAGACATGCTCGTAGGCCGCGTCGACGGGGACGCCGGGCTCTACGCGTAGCAGATTGAGGGATGGGTTACCGGCTGCGAGGAAGGTTTCCACGCCTGCGGTTGTGATTGGCTTGGGGCTGTTGGGATCAGAATCGATCGTTTTCACTTTTCAAACTCCCTAGTTCAAAAGGAGTTGCCGTGTTCATTCTTTCTCACGGAACAAAGGCGGCAACCGTGCACGAGGTGAGAAACCGAGTGAACGTAGGAAGCTCGGCCAGACCAAGGTCTGCCCGCGCACAGTCGCCATTACGCAGCCGATACGTTCAAAGTCGGGTTCTCACACCCAGTCGCCAGAGCGACCCGAAAACGGTATCCGTGAGCCACTTCCCCGACAACAGCGTTACTTCGGCGGCGCGCGTAGGATACTTCCGAAGCATCCAAACCCTGAAGCTTTTGACCCCATGGTTCAGAATTCCCTTACACAGATAACCCGGCTTACCCGCCCCCTTGTAGGAGCGGGTTCACCCGCGAAGAGGCCATAACAGACAACACAAGGCTAATGCTCCACCGCCGCAACGGTGTATCATCCGCCCCCCAAATCATTAAAAAGTGACGTCGCGCGCTGCCCGCCAGCCCCGCGACCTTCTGGCGTTGCGCCAGAACCGACAATGGACCACCGGACCTGAGCATCGTGACCCGAGCCAACCCCCTCGCCCTGCTGACCTTCGCCCTGGCCCTGACCGGCTGCGCCGGCGGCACCTCGCCCCACCCCAACAGCAACCTGGGCTGGAACCACCCCGGCATGCAACTGGGCGGCGACAACGGCCTGCCCCTGCGCGCAGAAGCCCCATGCCGCAAGCGCGGCTGCGACAATGACAAGCTGTTTTTCAACCCGGGTAAAAACGAGCCTAGCGTCACCACCATGCACCGCGGCTGGTAGGAAAATTCTTCTTTTGGGCCGGTGACTTAGGTCTTTTGCGAACATTCGCAAGGAAGTGGTTTACAGGCGCCAAACGATCGCTATAATGACGCCCCATTGCCGGTATAGCTCAGATGGTAGAGCAACTGACTTGTAATCAGTAGGTCCCGGGTTCGATTCCTGGTGCCGGCACCATACGCAGTACCAAAAAAGGCTCACCGAAAGGTGGGCCTTTTTTGTTTTCCCCCCGCAGCCCCCAATCCCCTGCCTTACGGATGCCCTGAAGCCACCGCGATCGGTGTAGGAGCTGGCTTGCCTGCGATGGGCTGCGCAGCAGCCCCAACACCCCGATAATCACAACCTGATGGAGCCGGTTTCTGGAGGCAAACCGCGATGAGCATGTGTGACGCAGAATCAGTTCGCGAACCAGGCGCCTGAGAACCTCACGCGCCTCAGCAGTGCCATGCGAACCGAGTAGCCCGCCGCATTCTTTCTCAAGCTCGCTATGAAGTTATCCACCGATCGCACTAGGCCCCGCGGCTTCATTGGAACGGGCTACAGCTGCCCCGCTCCCATGCACCTAACCTTATTAAAAGCCAATGGCACAGTGATCCTGATGATCACGCTGAGCGCAATTGGCCAGAAACCGCCAGTCGCAGCAGAAGCCTGATCTAGCCTGGACTGGTGCCGAAGCGACGCAGATCTATCGTCCAGAACCACAACCGTGGCTTACCTGTGCTAGTTTAACCCCTTTATAAAGTATCACTTCATGACACCTTAACGCCTATAAGGTACTACTTAATGAACTCTTAACTCCCTGCAAAATTCTCTTAGTGTGCGATTGGTAGTACCTTATCCTCAATGCATTTGGCTGGGGCTGAGCTGGATGCGGCGGTGGATGCAACAAGCTGCGAGAGACTGCTGGCTTAGGGGCGGGCTGCGAAGGCCACTCCCGAAAGCTTGGTGCTTGCTTTCGATCCAGCAGCCCCCTCTCAAACCCTCCGCACCCCCCGCCGCACCTCTTTATCGGCATACATCAACTGATCCGCCGCTGTAAGCGCGGCCTGCAGCGAAGTCGCAGCGGGATCAACACTCGTAATACCAAAACTCGCACCCGCGTAATCGAACCGGCAGTCGTCAAACTCGTAGCTACCAATCAGCAGCGGCACCAGCCGTCTGCGCATCGCTGCGGCAGTTTTGGCCATTTCGTCCGGGTGGATCGAAGCGGTCAAGCCGATCACAACGAACTCGTCACCACCCCAGCGCCCAAGTTCATCCGTTGCCCGCAACCCGCCCTGCAAGCGCCGGCTGCCTTCGATCAGGAACTTGTCCCCCACCTCGTGCCCGTAGGTGTCGTTGATCGCCTTGAATTCGTCGAGGTCGATAAACGCCACCAGCACCCCCTGCCCCGTTCGCTTCGCCAACGCGAAATGCCGATGCAAGGCAGCCAGGATCGCGCGCCGGTTCTTCAACCCGGTCAGCGCGTCATAGTTGGCTGCATAGCGTTCTTCCTGGCGGCGCAATAGCATCTGCCCGGCCACACGGCTGGAGAGCAAGATCAAGATCAACCCGAGCGCTGCCACAGAGGCTCCGGTCCAGTAGTACTGCTGACGCATCGGCTGCAGGTGATCAAGCTTTGCCAGCGTCAGCAGCTGATATTGCGCGTCGTTCAGAGGCTGGCGATGCACCAGATAAGGGTGCCCGTCAATGAGCCATTGATTGGCCTGACCCGCGTCTGCCACAGCGCGGATATCCATGGGCTCGCCCGGCTCTTCGTCGCCATCCAGAGGCCTGCGAATATCGGGCGGGAGCAGTGTCACCACGTTACGCAGCATGAAAAGTTCGCTGGACGCGGTGGTCACACGGCCCTGACGGTTCACTATCAAGGCAATGTGACGCCCTGTCAGGTAGAGGGCTATGTCCGGGGCATCGAACTTGACCGTGACAGAGCCAAGTGGCTTGCCGTCAGCATCGTCGATGCGGCTGGCGACGAAATAGGAGGGGGTTTTGTTCAAGCGGGCGATGCCGAACATCTCACCACTGCCGGTGCGCAATGCGTCGATGAGGTAGGCCCTGCCCGTATAGATCTGGCCAACGATGCTGAATGACTCCGCCCAGTTGCTGGCCGTCACCGTATCGTCTGAGAGATTGTTCATGTAGATACGGCCATAGTGGAGATCGCTGGCCAATCTATCCATGAAATCACCCACGCTTCGCACCAGCGGGTCACGGGTGAACTTCGAAGCGCGCTCCTCACGCGTGAGTGCGGCGAAGCCGGGCGGATCGTGGCGATATCGGGCAGCGAGTTGGATCACTTCGCTTTGACGGGCCACCATGTTGGCCACGCTGGCCATTTCGGTGAACAGGCGGTCTACGATTCGCCCCGTAATCTGGGCTTCGTATTCGGCGCCTGCCGCCAGGTTGTCGAGTTCTTCTGCCGTAAGGCGCTGTGTTATCCAGCCGCCAAGGCTTGCCACAAGTGCCAACCAGACGACCACAACGCCCATCGTCACCCGGCGCACGATGGAAGGGATGTCCCTGCGTTGCCGCCGTTGCGGCGGATCGTAACTCACGCCGCGCTTGCCGGTTGAATGGTGCTCCAAAGCAACTCCTTTTGCGATAAAGCAAAGTGCATCATCGACCCTGCGATACCCCACCACCGCGGGGCTCGCAAGATTGTAAAACACTCACCTCAGTGTATTGACAGAACGTCTACACCAATACAGCCACCATGGCTATGGCTGGTCCGGCAACCCTGCACAAATTGAGAGGTTTTTCATGCCTGGTCGCTTCATATGGAGCATTCGGTCAAGCAAAGGCTTTGATTTCAAACCACCCCATGCATGAAGAACTCAACCGGTACGCTGAAAAACTCAGCAAAGCCCTTTATCTGGGCAACCGTCATCTTCCGCTTGTTGTTCAGAATCTCGGATACCGCGCTCTGGGTCGCTATCGCCGACAGGTCCTTCTGCTTCACGCCCCTGTCCGACAGCAGAAAGGCCAACGCTTCGGCCTGGCTCGCGAACGGCACCAATACAGACTCACTCTCATACTCGTAGACGCGGTCCGCAACCATCTCGGCAAAGCGTGCCGCAGCGTGGCCTTCGCTGTCCGCATGGGAGTAGAGCTCGTCGATCAATGCCATGCGTGCCTCAAGCTCGGCATCGTCCTTGATGGGGTCATGGCAGGCGGCTAGAAGCTGGGCCATGGTTGCCATCTGAGTGTTCAGGCCATCGAGCATGGGTGAAATATTAGCGATGAATGCATCTAGTCCATTGGCTTCGATTTTATCCCGCTTCATGTTGTCACCTGTCGAATTGAAATATCGCGCGGCCCAGGTTGCTACCTGATATCGCTTCTGCACCATTTGTCGTACTCGGCGTGCGACAGAATGGCCTTGATGTAGAGAGTGCCCGTTCGCGCATTGAGCCACGCGATCAGGCGGCATTCGTTTTTCTTGATATCGAACACGTAGATATCAAGCGGCCCTTTGCGGCTGGCGGGCCTAAGTTTTGAGTGGGGGATGCGATCAACATTCCAGCCAGACACAGTGACCCACGTCTGCCTCAACTGTTCAAAAGATTCAAACCGCAGCGTCGCCCTGTCGAAGGTCGTCAGCCACAGGCTTAGGGGCGCTTTCCACTGGCCGTGGGCTTCAATCGCCTTGGTTACCGCCGCTTTCGTTATGACCCGCATTGTGTTGTCCCGGCGCACCAACATAGGGTGGAAAATATCTCTGATCCAGATATCTGTCAACCAGATATCTGGATGCGCGATGTACGGTGACCTGGCGATCGCCAATGGATTGATGCCCGTCAAACGACGGGCTGGGCGAGGGGTTTACGTTCAGATCAGGTAGCCCTGAGGGAGGTTGAGCATGGCCAAGAGATTCCCCACAAACCCTCGCCACCCCGAGCGTATCTGCTGGGGTTGCGACCTTTACTGCCCTGCCAAGGCGCTAGCCTGTGGCAATGGCGCAGACCGGACCATGCATCCGGTGGAGCTGTTTGGCAAGGATTGGGATAGCTTCGAGGGCCAGTTGGAGAAGCCGGTTGATCCAGGGGCAAGCGGTAGAGCCCAGGTAAGAAAGGGCCGCTTGGCGGCCCAGCGCAGGCCTTGAACCCAGCGCTGCTTCTGTGGGAGCGGGCGATGCGCGTGCAGGCACCGGCTTCGCCGGTGTTCGCGGGTGAACCCGCTCCTACAGGTACAGCGCCAGGCCTTGTGGAAGGGCTTGATCAGAACGCGGTGCTTACCGTCAACGACAGGTTACGCGGGTCGCCATAAATCGCCCCGGCATAGAACCCGTACTGGCTGTAGTAGTGCTTGTCGAACAGGTTGTTGGCGTTGAGGCTGACACTGGTGTTGTCGGTCAGCTGGTACTTGGCCATGGCATTCCAGATGGCATAACCGGACCAGTTCACGTCAGTGGCACCATTGCTCACACCGTTCGTGGGCTGGCCAGCCGGGCTGGAGATGGCGCGGATGTTGGTCTGCGCAGTCACGCCGGCGCCCAGGGTCAGGCGGTCGAGCGGGCCGCTCAGGCGGTAGGTGGTGGAGGCCTTGAACAGGTGCGACGGGTCGCTGCGGCCGTCGCTGTCGACGCGGCGGAAGTGCAGGTAGGTGTAACCGGCGTAGACGTTCCAGTTGGGGGTCAGGGCGCCTGCGACTTCCAGGTCGATACCGTCGGTTTCCTGCCCGGAGCCGGCCTTGTAGGCGCTGCCGCCGGTCGGGGTGGTCAGGTCGCCGTCCAACACGGCCTTGTTTTCCTGCTTGGTGCGGAAGTAGGCCGCCGAGGCGTTCAGGCGGCCATCGAACCACTCACCCTTGATACCTGTCTCGTAGCTTTGCCCACGAATCGGCTCGACCTTGCTGCCACTGCTGGTTTCAGAGGTTTGCGGGGTGAAGATGTCGGTGTAGCTGGCGTATACCGAGTAGTTGTCATTGAGGTCATACACCGCGCCCAGGTAGGGGGTGACGATGCCGTTTTCTTCCTGGCTGCTGCGCTCGCCGGCCACGCTGCGGGTGACCGAGGAATAGTTGCTGGTGCGCACGCCAACGATCACCGACAACGGGTCGGTGATGCTCAGGCGGGTGGCGGCGTACATGCCCTGCAGACGGGTGGTGGTCTTGCTGTGAAGGCCGGTGCGCGAGGCGATGAGGTCGTAGTCGTCATCCACGCCATTGTGCCAGTCGGTGACCGGGAAGCCGTTGTTGGCGCGGAACTGGCAACCCAGTGCAGGCGCGCTGGTCATGCCGTCGCCGACCATGGTGCAGGTGTACTGAGGCGACCAGCCGACGGTGCGGCTGTCGTTGTAGCCGACCATGGCCTGGTGGGTGCGGCCGAACAGCTGGAACGGGCCGGACAGGTCGATTTGCGCGGACTGCTGGGTGGTGTCGCTGGAGCTGTGCAAACCATTCAGTACGGCGCCGCTGCCGTCCTGGTCCCAATAGCCGCCGTAGCTGCCGCGCCCAGCCGAGTTCACCTTGGCAAGGCCGCGATGGTTCAGGGCTTCGGTGGTGGCCTGGGCGGCTTTCAGGTCCAACGTCCAGTCGTTGTCGAAGCGGTGCTCGAGCGAACCGAACGCAGTGCGGGTGGTGTACTCGCCAAAGCTCCAGCTGGGCACCACGTTGGTGCTGCGCGGCAAGTCGGTCTTGCTGCCGTCGCGGTACCAGATCGGGACGTTCGCGCCCCAGCCGCCCCCCACGACCTTGTTGTATTCATACTGGTAACCGGCGCCCAAGGTAGTGGCGTCGTCCAGGTCGAACTCGAAATTGGCCAACGCGGCGCGGGAACGTTCGGACTGGTTGTCGCGGAAGGAGTTGGCATCCTGCTGGGTCATCACGAAACGCGAGCGCAGGCGGCCATCTTCGGACAGCGGCAGGTTCAAGTCCGCCCCCAGACGACGCTTGTCCCAGCTGCCATAAGTGGCATAAGCGCTGCCGCCGAAGGTTTTGGTCGGTGCCTTGCGGATCAGGTTGACGGTGGCCGAGGGGTCGCCGGT
Source organism: Pseudomonas sp. 22515 (assembly GCF_052044625.1). Classification (NCBI taxonomy): domain Bacteria; kingdom Pseudomonadati; phylum Pseudomonadota; class Gammaproteobacteria; order Pseudomonadales; family Pseudomonadaceae; genus Pseudomonas; species Pseudomonas sp. 22515. The sequence continues at coordinate 107,733 of NZ_JBQENN010000007.1, read as the reverse complement.
GCCGCCCAGCAGGCCGTTGGCGCCGCGCACGATGTCGATGCGTTCGTACAGGTCCATGTTCAGCGCATTGCCGCTGCCACTGAAATCGGAGCCGCCCTGGGTCTGCAGGCCATCGACCTTCCAGTTACTGATTGAGTAACCACGCGCGCGGTAGTCGGTGCGCCCACCCACCTCGGACTTGTTGGCCGTTACGCCTGGGGCGGTTTCCAATGCCTGCTCGATGGTGTGGATGTCGCGGTCATCCATCTGCTGGCGAGTGATGGTGGTTACCGATTGCGGTGTCTGCCGTGGCGTCAGTGCCAGGCCAGTGGAGCTGCGGGTGCTCTCGACCGTGTAGCCCAACTGGCCGGCATCGTCGGCAGGCAGTAATGCACTGTCTTCGATCTGTGTAGCGTCGAGTTCAAGGGGTTTGCCGTCGGCAGCCACTGCACCACCGCTGATGGCGACGGCGACGCAGAAGGCCAGCGGCTTGAGGCAATTGCCGCTTTGACTGAAGGAGGTGAACACTGTCGTGATGCTTTGGGGATTCATTTGGGAAGGCTTCGTATTTGCAGATGATTTTTTGTTAGGATTCTAGGGATCAGCCCTCCGGGCTCCAGACCCGACATGTACGGGGATGTAATTGAACGTAACGAGCGCCGCCGGCCCTCACCTAACAGGTGATTTTCTGCATGAGCACGACCCTGCTGGTTGTCGATGATGACGACGAGATCCGCGAACTTCTTTGTGATTACCTGACCGATGCCGGCTACAACGTGCTGGCGGCAGCAGACGGTCAACAGATGCGTGACCAGCTGGCCCGGCACAAAGTGGAGCTGGTGGTGCTCGACCTGATGCTGCCGGGTGAGGACGGCCTTAGCCTGTGCAGGCAGTTGCAGGCCACACCTGGGTTGGCAGTGATCATGCTGTCAGCCAAGGGCAGCACGCTGGACCGCATCATCGGTCTGGAAGTAGGCGCCGACGACTATCTGGCCAAGCCCTTCGAACCACGCGAACTGATCGCCCGGATCAAAGCCGTACTGCGTCGTCCGCAACGCCTGGGCACCTCTGCCGAAGAACCTATGGTGGACGCCCAGCTGTTCGCAGGCTTTCGCCTGGAACACGTCAAGCGCCTGCTCACCCGCCCGGATGGCGAGACCCTGACCCTGCCGCGCTCCGACTACCGCGTGCTGCGCGAACTGCTGGAAGCCAACAACCGTGTGGTCTCCCGTGACCAACTGACCCGCAGCGCGTTCGGCCGCGACCACCTGCCCGACGACCGTTCGGTGGACATGTGTGTCAGCCGTCTGCGCCAGCAGCTGCGCCGGGCGCCGGCGGGGACCGCGCAAATCCTGACCATCCGTAACGAAGGCTACCTGCTGAGTCTCGCCCCCCTCGCGGCCGGTGCCTGACATGCGCTGGTTTCACCGGCTATGGCCCCGCACCTTGTTTGGTCAACTGCTGCTGATCATGGTCAGTGGCACGCTGGTGATCCAGTTGATGTCGAGCAGCATCTGGTTCGACGTGCGTTTCGCTCAGGCGCTAGAGGTGCCCGTAAGACTGGTTGCTGCACGCAGCGCCCCCCTGATTGCCCAGGCCGACTGCCACCGCGGTACGCAGCAGGCGCCAGCCCACTACCAGCTTCACTGCGTCGAAAGCCCGCCTGCGCAAGAGCATGACGAGCGCCGCGGGCACAGGCGGGTCGAGCTGTTGTTGCAGCAGGCCCTGAAGTACGAGCTGGGGCATGCCCAGGACGTGCGCCTGATGAACGTGCAACTCACCGACGAGCTGGGCCAGCCGATCGTCTGGCGCAGCCTGTTCGGCCTGCGCACGGCCCAGGCGCATATCCAGTTCGCGGTGCCATTACCCGATGGCCACTGGCTGACCGTTGCGGGCCAGGAACTGCAGGGCTGGAGCGGCGAGTCGGCCTGGGTGCTGATCAGCGATTACCTGCTGCGGGTGTATGCGCTGCGCATCGTCGCGGTGTTGCTGGTATGCCTGGTTGCCGTGCGCCTGTGCCTGCGCCCGTTGCGGCGCCTGGCCGATGCCGCACGCGGCCTGGGTAGCAACCTCGAGCAGCCTCCCCTGGCACTGGATGGCCCGGAGGAAGTGCGCCAGGCGGCGCAGGCATTCAACGCGATGCAGCAGCGGCTGATTGCCATGGTCAACGACAAGGCCTACTTCCTGGCCGCCGTGTCTCATGACCTGCGCACCCCACTCACCCGCATGCGCCTGCGTCTGGAGCGCTTACCCGATGACGAACACCGCCAGCGCTTGCGGCAGAACATCACGCAGATGGACGATATGATCGGTCAGGTTCTGGACTACCTGCGTGCGGGGGAGCAGCGGAATCTGCAGCAGGTGGACCTGGACCGATTGGTCGCGCGCCAGTGTGCGGACCTGGCCACTGCCGCAGAACCACTTCCGGTGCACGGCAAGGCGGGCAGCTTGCGGGTAGATGCCTTGCTGTTGCAGCGCTGCCTGCAAAACTTGTTGGTCAACGCGTTGCGCTACGCCAAGAACATTTCGGTCACGTTGGAACGTGCCACCACAGGTGTATTGATCCATATCGACGACTGCGGGCCAGGGATTGCCCCGGGCCTGCTGGCGACTATTGCCGACCCCTTCGTGCGCGGTGACGGGTCGCGTAACCAGGCGTCCGGCGGATATGGGTTGGGGTTGAGCATTGCCCAGCGGATCGCCACCAGCCATGGGGGTGAGCTGATGCTGTCGAACCGTGAGAGCGGTGGGTTGCGGGTCAGCATACTGCTGCCAGGCTAACGCGATCTTCTGTGGGAGCGGCCTTGTGTCGCGATGGGCTGCGCAGCAGCCCCGACGATT
>NZ_JBQENN010000007.1:61239-104901 GCF_052044625.1 Pseudomonas sp. 22515 | reverse complement strand
CTGCTGCGCAGCCCATCGCGACACAAGGCCGCTCCCACAAAATAGGGCTGCGCAGACCTGGGAATTCGCAATCAGGTAACAGTCTTTTACCGATTACCCAGGTTTTCCGTCCCCTGCGTTTGCCTATCCTATGCCCGGTCATCCTGCCTGCGATGGACCCATGAAACACTCTCTTCCCAGCCGCTACGCCTGCCTCGTACTCTGCCTTGTCTTCACTTTCGCCAGCCTGCCCCTGCTGGCCCAACATGCCTGGCTGTGGCCGGTAACGCTGATCACCGCGCTGCTCAGCCTGGTCGGCCTGAATGACCTGCGTCAAAGCCACCATGCGGTGCGACGCAACTACCCGATCCTGGGCAATATCCGTTACCTGATCGAAACCATCCGCCCGGAAATCCGCCAGTACCTGATCGAAGGTGACGACGACAAGCTGCCGTTCTCCCGCTCGCAACGCTCGCTGGTCTACGCCCGCGCCAAGAACGAAAGCGCCGAGAAAGCGTTCGGCACGCTCAACGACGCCTACAAACCTGGTTTCGAGTTCATCAGCCATTCCATGCTGCCGGTGGCCACGCCAGACCCTGCCTCGTTCCGCATTGCCATCGGCGGGCCGCAGTGCCGAATGCCCTACTCGGCCTCGATCTTCAACATCTCGGCGATGAGTTTCGGCGCCCTCAGCGCCAACGCCATCGCCGCGCTCAACCGCGGCGCGCGCATGGGCCGGTTTGCCCATGACACTGGCGAGGGCAGTATCAGCCCATACCACCGTGAACACGGCGGCGACCTGATCTGGGAAATTGGCAGCGGCTACTTCGGCTGCCGCACCGAGGACGGTCGTTTCGACCCACAGCGCTTCGCCGAACAGGCCCGCTCGGCACAGGTGAAGATGATCGAGATCAAGCTCAGCCAGGGCGCCAAGCCTGGCCACGGCGGCATTTTACCGGGGCACAAGGTCAGCCCCGAAATTGCCGAGACCCGTGGCGTACGTGTAGGCGAGGACTGCATCTCGCCGGCGGCGCACAGCGCCTTCCGCACACCGGTCGAACTGCTGCAGTTCGTAGCCGGCCTGCGCGAGCTTTCGGGCGGCAAGCCCGTTGGCTTCAAGTTCTGCCTGGGCCACCCTTGGGAATTCATGGGTATTGCCAAGGCCATGCTCGCCACCGGCATCACCCCTGACTTCATCGTTGTCGATGGCAAGGAAGGCGGCACCGGCGCGGCACCTCGCGAGTTCAGCGACAACATGGGCGTGCCAATGCGCGAAGGCCTGATGTTCGTGCACAACACGTTGGTCGGCCTGAACCTGCGCTCCAGCATCCGCATTGGTGCGGCGGGCAAGATCGTCAGCGCCTTCGACATTGCCAGCGTATTGGCCATCGGCGCTGACTGGGTCAACTCGGCACGCGGCTTCATGTTTGCCATCGGCTGCATTCAGTCGCAAAGCTGCCACACCAACAAGTGCCCGACCGGCGTGGCGACCCAAGACCCTCTGCGCCAGCGCGCCCTGGTGGTGCCAGACAAGGCCGAGCGGGTGGCCAGCTTCCACCGCAACACACTGCACGCGCTGGCCGAGATGTTGGCTGCCGCAGGCCTGGAGCACCCTTCGGAGCTCAAGCCCAAGCACCTGGCACGGCGCATCAGCCCCAGTGAAATCGGGTTGTTTTCGGACTTGCACACATTCCTCAAGCCGGGCGAATTACTCAGTGGCTCGATCGAAAGCGAGTTTTATGCGCGGATGTGGCGGATGGCGCGTAGCGACAGTTTTGCGCCAGAGACGGGGGACACTGCAACACGAACTGTGGCATCAAGACTGCGCCACGAAGAGACTGAACCTGCATGACAAACATGACTGGGGCTGCACTGCAGCCCTTCCCGGGCGTGCCCGCTCCCACAAGTGCAGCGCCAGACTCGNCAAGCCCGCGAAGGGCCGCAGCGCGGCCCCAGCACTCATGCAAGCAACTGCAGATCAGAAGATGCTGATCGGGTACTCGACGAATACGCGGACTTCGTTGCCGTCGTCGTTGTAACCGTTCTGCTGCACGGCGTTGTTGGTACGCAAGAACGAGCTACGCAGCTTGATCGACAGGTCCTTGGCCGGGCCGTCCTGCACCACGTAACGGATCTGGTTGAAGATCTCGCGCTCTTTACCTTCGCCGAAGCCTTGCGGGTTGGCGACGTTACGGGTGTTGATGTTGTCACCCACCACGTAGGCCAGCTTGTAGGTCAGGCCCGGAATGCCATAGGCACCGAAGTCCAGGCCGTAGCCAAGCTGCCAGGAGCGCTCGTCTTCGGCGTTGAAGTCGGACCAGTACGAGTTGGCCAGGTAGATGGTGGAACCACCGTCACCCACGCCGCCGGCGTTCTGGTAGAAGCCGTAGTTGTAGCCAGTGCTGCCGGTGCTGCGCTGGTGAGCGAGGGTGAACGAGTGCGCACCGTACGCGTAGGTGGCTGCAAGGCTCCAGATGGTGTTGGAGTCGCCGTTCAGGCCTGCGGCTTTTACGTACTTGTTGTTGATGTCCGACTTGTAGCCGTTGAAGTCCAGGGTCAGGGACTGGTCGCTGGCGATCGGGAAGACGTAGTTCAAGCCCAGGTAGTGCTTCTTCATCACATCTTCGTTGTCGGCGGTGTACAGCGAAGCGGTGAAGTTGTCGGTGAACTTGTAGCTGCCACCTAAGACGTTGATCGACTTCAGGCCACCACCATCACGGCGCTCGGCGCTCTTGCGCGCTTCCTGGGTGAAGCGGCCGGCGTTCAGTTCCAGGCCCTGGATCTCTTTGGAGGTGATCAGGGTGCCGGTGAAGCTTTCTGGCAGCAGACGTGCATCGTCGTACTGCAGCACTGGCAGTGCTGGCATCTGGTCACCGTACTTCAGCACGGTGTTGGAAATGCGGAATTTCACAGCAGCACCACCACGCGCCAGGTTGTGCGGCGAGCTGGCGTTGCCTTCGGCATTGGTGGTTTCGTGCGGTTTGAAGAAGTCGACGCCGCCACCACCGTTGTGGCCTTTGCCACCATCCAGGCGCACGGCGTACAGGCCGAATGCGTCAACACCGACGCCAACGGTGCCCTGGGTGAAACCGGAGGAGAAGTTGGCGATGAACGCCTGGCCCCATTCGATCTGGTCGTCGGTGCCATGCTTCTTGTCACGGTTGATGTAGGCGTTGCGCAGAAGGACGTTGGCGTGACTGTCTTCGATGAAGCCCTTGCTGTCAGCCTGGTCATTGGCCTGAGCCTGGGTCGCGGCGATCATCGCCAGGGCGACCAGGCTGATCCTGGTTTTCAACATGTTGTTTTCCTTATTTCTTAATCAAAAACGCTCTGCAATATGACGCCAGGAACCAACGCCCCTTCGTAGGTTCGACGCTATGCGGATCCAGCCGGGCGGGCCGACCGGTAAGTTCACGGCGGCCCTTGGCAGCAGCTTGGCCAATACCATGGCCAGCTGGCGTTGGCCGAATCCTAGCCGTGTGCGATTACAAATGTCAAAAAGTCGTGAAATGCAGGTTGATATAACCAAAATTACCGGCCTGTCTGGTGCATTTCCATGCAGGTTTGCGCTATCAGCGGGCAATTTATCTTGTGTAGGAAATTGCCTTTTGATCGAGCGGACAATTTCCTGAAAGCAGGCAAAGCGTGGCCGTAGAGGTAGTTACAAACTGACACATATGTAAAGACAACCCTTTACAAATAGCCGAGCAAGAGCAAATAACAAGCATTACCATCCGCACTTTATTTTCAACTGCCCGTTCCGGATGTGCCCATGCTTGTACCCTGCCGTCTTTCACCCCTGACGCTTGGCCTGTCGCTGCTGTTCAGCGCCAGCCTGGCCAGCGCCGCCACCACCACACTGCCGGAGTCGTCGGTTACCGCCGACAGCGAGCGCGAGAAGGACAACCCGCGGGTCAAGGAGGTGAGCACCGCAACCCGCACCTCGACGCCCGTGCGTTATGTGCCGCAGGCCATCGATACGGTGAAAACCGCCAATGTGCTGGATTACGGCAGCAACACGCTGGGCAAGGCGCTGGAGGGTATCCCAAACGTCAGCAGCGGCGCCGACACCCGTTTTGACAGCGTACGCATCCGCGGCTTCGAGGCCAGCAACGACTTCTATCTGGACGGTATTCGCGACGACAGCCAGTACATTCGCGACCTGCACAACATCGAGCGGGTCGAAGTGCTGAAGGGGCCTGCAGCGGTACTGTATGGCCGTGGCAGCCAGGGCGGCATCGTCAACAGGGTCAGCAAGGCACCAGAGCCGGGTCGCCGCTCGACCATCGAAGCGCAGGCCGGCAGCGAAGACCTGCGCAGCCTGTATGCCGACCTCAGCGCCGACCCCAGCGACACGGTCAGCCTGCGCCTGAACATGGGCAACCAGGACAACAACAGCTTTCGCGAGGGTATTGACGGTAGCCGCCAACTGTTCGCCCCGTCGATCAGCTGGCAGATCACCCCCGACCTGAACTGGCTGGTGCAGTATGAATACAGCCGCTACAACCGCACACCAGACCGCGGCATCCCGAGTGTCAACGGCCGCCCGGCAGACGTCAGCCGCAGCGCCACCTACGGCGACCATCGCGACTACATTGACGACCGCGCCCAATCGCTGCGCTCGCGCCTGAACTACCAGTTGAACGAAACCTGGCAGCTGCGCCACACCCTGGGCCTGTTCAAACTCGACAGCGAGTTCGACAACACCTATGTCACGGGCTACAACGCCGGCACCAATACCTTGACCCGCCAACGCTGGCAGCAGGACCTGAACACCCGCAACCTGTTCAACAACCTGGAGGCCGAGAGCGACTTCGACACTTTGGGCCTTGAACACAAGCTGCTGCTAGGCCTGGAGTTCGGCAACCAGCGGCGCGATCCGCTGCTATACAGCGCCGGCAGCCAGAACCTGCCAGGCCTGGGCAAACCCAGCCAGCCGCACAATGGTACGTTGGCGGTATCGAGCAACAACCACACCGTGGTCGACAGCCGCGGGGTTTATCTGCAAGACCAGATTCGCCTGAACGATCAGTGGCAGGTTCTCGCCGGCGTGCGCTTTGACCAGTTCGAAGTGGAAACCACCAACAAGGATGGCTTGCGCGAACCGCAGGACAGCAACAGCACCAGCCCACGCCTGGGCATGGTCTACACGCCATGGCGCGACCATTCGTTCTACGCCTCGTGGAGCAAGACTTTCTCGCCGGTGGGCGGAGGCTTGATCGGCATCACCCCGGGGGCGCCGGGCAATACCAACGACACCCGTCCGGAGCAGACCCGGCAGAAGGAAATCGGGGTGAAAAGTGACTGGCTCGACCAGCGCCTGACCACCACCCTGGCCATCTACGAGCTGGAACTTTACAACCGCCGCACCCGCGACCCGAACGACCCGAACATCATCTTGCTCAGCGGCATGCAGCGTTCGCGCGGCATCGAACTGACAGCCACCGGCAACATCGTCGGCAACTGGTATGTACGCGGCGGCATTGGCCTGCAGGATGCGACCATCGTCAAGGACAATAACGGCCAGGAAGGCAACCGCATCAATGACGTGGCCAAGCGCAATGGCAGCCTGTTCGTGACCTGGAAACCTGAGCTGGGCTGGTACGCCGAAACCGGGCTCACACTGGTGGGCGAGCGTTATGCGGACAACCAGAACACCACGGTATTACCGGGGTATGGCCGTTGGGATGCACTGGCGGGGTATCGGACCCATGACTGGGATGTGCGGGCGGCATTGAGCAACATTGCTGACAAGACCTACTACAGCTCGGCAACCAGTGCGGCGCAGATCCAGGTGGGCGATCCGCGTAGCCTTGTGGTGACGGGTAGCTACAGTTTCTGATCTTAGTTGCCTGTACCTGCCTCTTCGCGAGCATGCCCGCGAAGGGGCAGGTACAGGTGCAATCAATCAGTGCCACACTGCCATCAGCGCCTGCATCTCTGCTTCGCTGATCAACCCTTGGGGGTATCGCCCGGCAAGCAGACGTCGTGGGTCGGTCGTCCTGACCCTGATGCTTCCATGGTGTTTCAACCGCTTCGCCAAAAGCCTGAGCGATTGGCGATCAACTGCCGATGGGCGCAAAGCCGACTCACTTGCTGCGTTCATGTCCACACGTACTCCCTGGCCCGTGAGCGGCTAATTTACGTAGGTATTGTTACAGATCAGAGGCGCGGCCTGGCCGTGCCATCTCGCTATCTGCTTGAAAAACAATACAAAACGTATGCCAGCTCGGGCCTCCGGGCGTCGCCCGCGCAAAAAAGAGGCCCGTCACATGACGGGCTTCTTTATTCATCACGCGCTCAGCGCTTGACCGGCGCCGGCTGCTGTTGGGTCAGGCAGTGGATGTTGCCGCCCCCCAAGAGCAGTTCGCGGCCCGGGATCATCACCACCTCATGGTCGGGGAAGATCCTTGCCAGGATCGCTCTGGCTTCGGCATCTGCCGGGTCGTCGAAGCTTGGGGCAATGATGCCACCGTTAACAATCAGGAAGTTCACGTACGAACCCGCCAGGCGCACCGACGGGTCACGCTCCTGGCTGCCGGCGACCTGGTCGACACCGGCGCACTCTTCGGCGGTGGCGTACAGCGGACCCGGGATCGGCATCTTGTGCACGATGAACTCGCGGCCCTTGGCGTCGCGGGTGTTCTTCAGCACATCCATGGCCGCGTGGCAGCGCGCATAGTTGGGGTCGTTGGAATCATCGGTCCAGGCCAGTAACACTTCGCCCGGGCGCACGTAACAGCAGAAGTTGTCGACGTGGCCGTCGGTTTCGTCGTTGTACAAGCCATCAGGCAGCCATACCACGGTGTCGACCGCCAAGTGATCGCGCAGCACCGCTTCGATCTGCTCGCGGCTCAGGTGCGGGTTGCGGTTGCGGTTGAGCAGGCATTCCTCAGTGGTGATCACGGTGCCTTCACCGTCTACGTGGATCGAACCACCTTCAAGCACAAAACCTTCGGTCTGGTAGCGCTGGCAGCGCTCCATTTCCAGCACCTTGGCGGCCAGTTCCTCGTCGCGGTTCCAGGGTGCGTACAGGCCGCCGTCGAAGCCGCCCCAGGCATTGAAGCCCCAATCGACACCGCGCACTTCGCCATGGCCGTTGATGACAAAGGTCGGGCCGGTATCACGCACCCAGGCATCGTCGTTGCTGATTTCAACCACACGAATGTTCGGCTGGTCGAGTTGGCGCCGGGCGTTTTCGTACTGGCCGGCGGAGGCCGCGACGGTCACAGGTTCGAAACGGGCAATGGCTTTGGCCAGGGTTACGTGGGCAGCCTGCGCCGGCTTGCCGCCCAGGCGCCAGTTGTCCGGGCGCTCCGGCCAGACCATCCACACCTGAGTCTGCGGGGCCCACTCGGCGGGCATGTGGAAACCATCGGCACGGGGCGTGGAGTTGAGGGTTTTCATGGGTGACCTCTGTGATGGCCCTGAGCCGGGTGTGCCTGGGGCGTTTGTCAATTTATAACCGATATATATCGATAATTGAAGCCTGAAAATCGAAGAATGTCGCGCCACTCGGCGAATTTAAATCGATAACAATCGACACATATCAGAGCTGGTCTGTTGAAAGGAACGGCCTGCCGTCCACCATAGCCCCACCTTATGCATCCTGTTACAGCTACGCGCGGAAATTTTCGGCAAGGCCGACTAGTGTCAATACTTGAACGAAGGACCAGCGAGCCGCTATGAACATCATCCCTACAGCAATCCCTGAAGTACTGATCATCGAGCCAAAGGTGTTCGCTGACAGCCGTGGTTTTTTCTTCGAGGCATTCAACGCCCGTGAGTTCTCACAGCAAACCGGCGTGAACATGGAGTTCGTCCAGGACAACCACTCGCGCTCCATCAAGGGCGTGCTCCGTGGGCTGCACTACCAGGTGGCAAACACCCAGGGCAAGCTGGTGCGCGTGGTGCACGGGGAGATCCGCGATATCGCCGTGGACGTGCGCAAAAGCTCGCCAACATTCGGCAAATGGGTCGCGGTGCACCTGTCGGCCGACAACCATCGCCAGCTGTGGGTTCCGCCTGGCTTCGCCCACGGGTTTGCGGTGATGAGTGAATCGGCCGAGTTCCTCTACAAGACCACCGACTACTACAACCCGGGCGCCGACCGCTGCATCCGCTGGGACGACCCGCAACTGGCCATCGACTGGGGGCTGCAGCAGCCTCCGCTGTTGTCGGACAAGGACAAGGTGGGCCTGCCATTGGCAGAGGCGGAACTGCTGCCTTAACTAGCGCATAATTGCGTCAGACTTTTCTGGCGCATTTACCTGATGATTGCAAAGCCCACGCCCCCACGCCGTCCCCGCTGGCGCAGCCTGGCCCTGCTGGCGCTGATCTTGGCCCCATTACTGTGGCCCCTGCATCACTTGGCCGAACGCTATTACCAGGAGGAACTGGCCTCGCAGAACCGCCAGACCCTCGACCTGTATGTGGCCAACCTGCTCGGCACCCTGCACCGCTACGAGACCTTGCCGCAAATTCTCGGCGACTTGCCGGCGCTGCGTGGCGTGCTGGCCGACCCTTTCCGCCTGGAAGCGGTGACCAACGCCAACCGCCTGCTCAAGGACATCGTGCAGCAGACCGGTGCCGAGGTGATGTACCTGATGGATGTCAGCGGCAACACCTTGGCCGCCTCGAACTGGGACAAGCACGACAGCTTCGTCGGCCGAAACTTCGCCTTCCGCCCCTACTTCAACGAAGCCATGGCTGGCCACCTGGGCCGCTTCTTCGGCCAGGGCACCACCTCGGCCAAGCGCGGCTACTTCTTTGCCGCGGCCGTGCGGGACCGCGAGCGGATCGTCGGCGTGCTGGTGGTCAAAGTCGATCTCGACCACACCGAAACCCTGTGGGGCCGTACGCCCGAGCAGCTGTTGCTGACCGATCACAATGGCGTGGTCATCCTGACTTCGCGGCCCGACTGGCGCTTTCGTGCTACCCGCACGCTAACCGACGCCGAGCGCCAGGCCATCATCGCCATCCAGCCCTATCCGACCCAGGCCCCACAGCCGCTGGTTCTCAACCCGCAGGCCTGGATCACCCAGACCCGCGACATCAAGGAAACTGGCTGGCAAGTCAGCATCCTTGCCCCGCGCACGCTGGTTGATCGCTCGGTGCAGACGGTAATGGCCATCGGTGCCGGTACGCTGCTGGTACTGATGTTGCTGGCAGGCTTGGTGATGCAACGGCGGCGCCATTACATCGACCGCATCGACTTCGAAGCACGGGGCCGCCAGGAACTGGAAAAGCGCGTGGCCGAACGCACCGCCGACCTTGAAGGCCTGAATACCCGCCTGAAAAATGCCGTGCTGGAGCGCGAAAACGCTCAGCAGGAGGCAGTGCGCGCACAGGACGAACTGGTGCAGGCCGGCAAGCTGTCGGTGCTCGGCACCATGTCGGCCAGTATCAGCCATGAGTTGAACCAGCCCCTGGCCGCCATCCGCAGCTACGCAGAAAACGCCGAGATCCTGCTCGACCACCAACGTACCGAAGACGCCCGCGGCAACCTCAAGCTGATCGGCGAGCTGACCGGGCGCATGGCCTCGATCATTGCCCACCTGCGTGCCTTCGCCCGTCGTGACCGCCATGCCCCGGAGAGCGTTGCCCTGCAGCCGGCCCTGGACGATGCCCTGGCGCTGCTTGCCAAGCGCCGCCGGGCGATGGCCGTAGAGCTGATCCGCGACCTGCCGGAAGCCACCTTGTGGGTACAGGCAGGCGAAACCCGCCTGCGCCAGGTGCTAGGCAACCTGCTGGCCAATGCCCTCGACGCCCTGACCGAAAAAGCCAACCCGCGCCGCCTGTGGCTAAGTGCCGAGCAGCGTGATGACTGCGTCTACCTGTACATCCGTGACAACGGCCCCGGCTTCAGCCGCCAGGCCCTGGAGCACGCCAAGGAGCCGTTCTTCACCACCAAGACCCGTACCCAGGGCTTGGGCCTGGGGCTGGCCATCTGTGAAAGCCTGATGCGCGCCCTGGGCGGTGAACTGCTGCTGGCCAACCACCCGGAAGGTGGTGCAATGCTGACCCTCCAGCTGCGTGTGGCCGCATCTGGCGCTACTTTGCCCAATTCGGAGGACCCCTCGGCATGACCACCGAGACACTGATCGACAGCCGAGCCCAGGTCATCCTGGTCGACGATGACCCCCACCTGCGCCAAGCCTTGAGCCAGACCCTGGACCTGGCCGGGCTCAAGGTAGTCGCCCTGCCCGAAGCCCAAGGCCTGGCCGACCGTATCGAGGCCGACTGGCCAGGCGTGGTGGTCAGCGACATCCGCATGCCGGGCATCGATGGCCTGCAGTTGCTGGAACAACTGCACGGCCGCGACAGCGAACTGCCGGTGCTGCTGATAACCGGCCATGGCGATGTGCCGCTGGCGGTGCAGGCGATGCGTGCCGGGGCTTATGACTTCCTGGAAAAACCCTTTGCCACAGACGCCCTGCTCGACAGCGTACGCCGCGCCCTGGCCTTGCGCCGACTGGTGCTGGACAACCGTAGCCTGCGCCTGGCACTGAGCGACCGCCAGCAACTGGCAACCCGCCTGGTCGGCCATTCACCGGCCATGCTGCGCCTGCGCGAGCAGATCGGCGCCTTGGCCGGCACCCGCGCCGACGTGTTGATTCTGGGTGAGACGGGCGCTGGCAAAGAGGTGGTGGCCCGCGCGCTGCACGACCTGTCCAGCCGCAGCGAAGGGCCGTTCGTGGCGATCAACGCCGGCGCGCTGGCCGAGTCGGTGGTCGAAAGCGAACTGTTCGGCCACGAGCCCGGTGCGTTCACCGGCGCGCAGAAGCGCCGTATCGGCAAGTTCGAATTTGCCAACGGCGGCACGCTGTTCCTCGACGAAATCGAGAGCATGAGCCTGGATGTACAGGTGAAGCTACTGCGCATGCTGCAGGAGCGGGTGGTCGAACGCCTGGGCGGCAACCAGTTGATCCCGCTGGACATCCGCATCATAGCCGCCACCAAGGAAGACCTGCGTCAGGCTGCCGACCAAGGGCGTTTCCGCGCGGACTTGTATTACCGCCTGAACGTGGCGCCGCTGCGTATTCCGCCACTGCGTGAACGCGGCGACGACATATTGGTGTTGTTCCAGCATTTCGCCGATGCTGCCAGCCAACGTCATGGCCTGTCGCCGCATGCGCTGCAACCCGCGCAACGCGCCCTGCTGCTGCGTCATGACTGGCCAGGCAACGTCCGCGAGCTACAGAACGCCGCCGAGCGTTTCGCCCTTGGCCTGGAACTGGCACTCGATGGCCAGGCACCCTCGGCAGCAGCGCCGGCAGCGCCCATGCTCAGCGGCAACCTCAGCGAACAGGTCGAGCAGTTCGAACGTTCGCTGATCGCCGCCGAACTGGCCCAGCCACACGGTTCCATGCGGAGCCTGGCCGAAGCACTGGGTATCCCCCGCAAAACCCTGCATGACAAGCTGCGCAAGCATGGCTTGAACTTCGACGGCGGCAGCGGCGGGCATGACGATCAAGAGGACAACCGTTAATGAGCACCAATAGCCAGTACCTGCAGTCCGTACTGCACAGCGACATCCCCCTGACACGCGAGATGGGCCTGGAAGTGATCGATTGGCAGCAGCACACCCTGCGCCTGCAACTGCCGCTGGCGGCCAACGTCAACCACAAAAGCACCATGTTCGGCGGCAGCCTGTACTGCGCAGCAGTGCTGGTGGGTTGGGGCTGGCTGCACCTGCGCCTGCGCGAACTGGGGATCGATGACGGGCATATCGTCATCCAGGAAGGGCAGATCAGCTACCCGTTGCCAGTGACCGGCACGGCAGTGGCGCGTTGTGCCGCGCCGGACGATAAAACCTGGGAGCGGTTCCTGACCCTGTACCAGCGCCGTGGGCGGGCACGGTTGACGTTGGAGACCACGGTGAGCAATGACGGCAGTGACGAGCCGGCGGTGAGGTTCAGCGGCCAATACGTTCTGCACCGCTAGTACGACTAACGCGGCCTTTGTGGGAGCGGCCTTGCGTCGCGATGAGGCCGCAAAGCGGCCCCAGGATTTCAGCTTCGCCGCCAGAATTGCCGGGGCCGCTTTGCGGCCCTTTCGCGACACAAGGCCCACAGGATCGTGCCAGGCAGTTAGATGAGGTTCAGGAAGGCCTGGCGCCATGCAGCATTGGCAGGCAATGCCAGGAAATGCGGATTGAGCAGCGACTCGCGCGGTGGATACCGGAACGGCAAGCCATCCAGCCCGATCACTTCGCCACCGGCCCCCTCCACCACACCCTGCGCCGCAGCAGTATCCCACTGCGAAGTCGGCGCCAGGCGCGGATAACAATCGGCGCTGCCCTCGGCCAACAGGCAGAACTTCAACGAGCTGCCAATATTGGCCAGCTCCAGCTCGCCCACCGCAGCCCCAAGGCCGGCCAACAGCGCTTCCTGCTCCGGGCTGGAATGCCGACGGCTGGCCACCACGGTAAAACGCTCGCCCTGCGCGGGTGCGTTGCGTACTTGGATCAGCTGGGCTGCCTCACCGGCATCTGCACGCCAGGCCCCCATGCCGCGCCCACCAAAATAGCAGCGCCCATTGGTGGGCATCGACACCACGCCAAACACCACCTCGCCGTTCTCGATCAGGGCGATGTTGACCGTGAACTCTTCACTGCCGGCAATGAATTCCTTTGTGCCATCCAACGGGTCGACTAGCCACCAGCGGCTCCAACCCTGACGCTCGGCCAGCGCAATATTGCAGTCCTCTTCGGACAGCACCGGAATCTGCGGCGCCAGCGCCAGCAGACCATCGGCAATTACCCGGTGCGCGGCCAGGTCGGCGGCGGTAACCGGCGAATCGTCGGCCTTGTTGGTTACCGCGACATCGGCGCGCCAGAATGGCAGGATCGCCTCGCCTGCCGTCAGCGCCAGCTTGACCACTTCGTGCATCAGTTGCAGGTCGTTCATAGCTCCAGCAGCCCCCGCTGAATCAGCAGGTCACGGGCCAGGTACAGCGCCGCCAGGGCGCGGCCCTCGGTGAACTGCGGATGCATGGCCAAGGCCGACAACTCACGCAGGTTGACCTTGTCGACCCGCATCGGCTCGGGCTCGTCGCCTTCCAGGCGCTCTTCGTACAGGTCGCTGGCCAGCACCACCTGAATCTTCTGGCTCATGTAGCCCGGCGACAACGACAGTTCCGTCAGGTGCTCCAGCTGGCGTGCGCCAAAACCGGCTTCTTCCTTGAGCTCCCGGTCGGCTGCCGCCAGCACGTCTTCGCCCGGCTCGATCAGGCCCTTGGGCAGCGACAGCTCGTATTCATCGGTACCACCGCAGTACTCCTCCACCAGCACGGCGTGCTCGGCATCGAGCATGGCCACGATCATCACCGCGCCGTAGCCGTTACCCCGGCCCACAAGGCGCTCATAGGTGCGCTCGGCGCCATTGCTGAAGCGCAGCTGTACGGCTTCGACGCGGAACAGGCGGCTACTGGCGACAATTTCGCGGCTGAGTACGGTGGGTTTCTGGCGCATGGGGCGGCTCCTTGGCGTGAACGGGTTACTATACCGTGGCTTGCCGACTGATCGAGAGTTTCCCATGCCTGTTCTTCCCTGGTCTGCCATCGACACTGTCCTGCTGGACATGGATGGCACCCTGCTCGACCTGCATTACGACAACCGCTTCTGGCTGGACCACCTGCCCCAGCGCTATGCCGAGCTGCACGGTGTAAGCCGGGCCATGGCGGAAATGGAGCTGCAACCACTGTTCGAACGCAATGCCGGCACATTGAACTGGTACTGCCTGGACTTCTGGAGCCGCGAGCTACGCCTGCCGATTCGCGAGCTGAAGCGGGAAATTGCCGACCTGATTGCCCTGCGCCCGGATGCCGATACCTTCCTGGCGGCGATTCGCCAGGCCGGCAAGCGTGTCGTGATGATCACCAATGCCCACCGTGACTCGCTGTCGCTGAAGCTGGAACGGGTGGAGCTGGCACCGTACTTCGAGCGGCTGATCAGCTCGCACGACTATGGCTACCCGAAGGAAAGCCCGCAGTTCTGGGATGCCCTGCAGGCGGATATCGGCTTCGAACCAGAACGCAGCCTGTTCATTGATGACACGCTGGCGATTCTGCGCAGTGCACGGCGGTTTGGTGTGGGGCACTTGCTGGCGGTGCGCCAGCCAGATAGCAAAGCAGGGCCGCGGGATACTGAAGAGTTTGCGGCGGTCGAGGATTACCGGGAGTTACTGGTAGGCCTATGAGGCCCTCTTCGCGGGTGAACCCGCTCCTACAGATACTGCGCCAGCCGTGAGAGGGCGCTCAACCTGTGGGAGCGGGCATGCCTGCGAAGAGGCCGGCACAGACTTCAGCGATCAGTCAGGAATACGCAGCACCTGCCCCGGATAGATCTTGTCCGGGTGCTTGAGCATCGGCTTGTTGGCCTCGAAAATCTTGTTGTACTGATTGGCATTGCCATACACGACCATGGCAATGGCTGAAAGTGTGTCGCCCGATTTCACTGTGACGAACCTTGCCGCCTGGACTACCGGCCCGGTCACGGTGATCTGGTCCTCGACACTGGCCACGCCGCTGATGTTGCCCGCCGCCAGGATGATCTTCTCCTTCTCTTCCTGGCTGGCCACTTCACCCTTGAGGATGATCTTGTCTCCTTCTACAGTGGCGGTGATGTTGGGGTTGCCCAGGCCAACAGCTTCCACGTGTTTCTTAAGCTGCTCTTCGGCATTGGCGTTGCCAGGGGTCAGCAGGTCGATCAACTTCTCGCCGGCTTCCTTCACGAAACTGAACAGGCTCATTGCGCTCTCCTTGTTGACGAAACCTTGGACACAGGAGTCTAGGCCAGCTTTACCACTCCCGCCCTGCGCGACCAATCGACGCGGTCTATCAAGGCATAGACCCTAGCGATTAGACGCCGCCGGCCCGCACGCCTAGGCTTGTGCTATCAGAAAGCCGCCGGTATTCAGCGCCCCGATGAACAGCAAGCCTCCGGTCTGCGCGGCCTCATCGCCCTTGTCCATGCCCGCCGCCAGCAACACCTACGATTACGTCCAGCTCAGCGACGCCAAACGCGACAGCACCCCGCTGGCCGAGGAAGTGGCCCTGGCCATTGTCTATAACGGCCTCAACCAGGCGGTGATGCTGGTCAGCCCTACCGATCTGGAAGACTTCGCGGTCGGTTTCAGCGTCGGCAGCGGCATTGTCGAAGGCACCGCAGAAATCTACGACCTCAAGCTCTCCGGCAGCGGCTCGGCAATGTACGCCGACCTGGAAATCTCCAGCCGGGCGTTCTGGAACCTGAAAAACCAGCGCCGCCAACTGGCCGGCACCAGTGGTTGCGGGCTGTGTGGGGTCGAGGCCCTGGAGCAGGCGCTGCCGGATCTGGCCGTGTTGCCGGGTGCGCCCCTGCCCCCGGCCCAGTGGCTGGTCGGCCTGCGCGAGCGCATCGACGCCTTCCAGCCACTGGGCCAGCATTGCGGCGCCGTACATGCAGCACTGTTCATGGACCGCCAAGGCGAACTGCTGCTCGGCCGCGAAGACATCGGCCGGCACAACGCCCTCGACAAACTGATTGGTGCCCTGCTGCGGCAACACATCGACAGCCAGGGTGGCTTGGCCATCGTCACCAGCCGCTGCAGCCTGGAGTTGATCCAGAAAGTACTGCGTGCCGGCATCCAGACCCTGGTCAGCCTGTCAGCGCCCACCGGCCTTGCCCTGCAATGGGCACGCAAGCACAACCTCAACCTTATCCATTTGCCCAAGCACAGCGCACCGCGGGTCTACAGCCCAGCGGCGGAGTCGTAACAGTCGTGACCTCGTACCAACATCTTCCGGACAACGCCCCAGCCTCCCCTCCTCGCTACAAGCCCTACCACGGCCCCGCCGGCGGTTGGGGCGCACTGCGTAGCGTGGCCAAGGCCTGGGTCGGCAGCGATAACGCGCTGAAGAACATTCGCGCCCTGCTCAAGACCAACCAGAACGGCGGTTTCGACTGCCCCGGCTGCGCCTGGGGGGATTCGCCGGAAAGCGGCATGGTCAAGTTCTGCGAGAACGGCGCCAAGGCGGTGAACTGGGAAGCTACCAAGCGCCGTGTCGATGCTGCCTTCTTCGCCCGTTACAGCGTCACCTCGCTGCTGCAGCAAAGCGACTACTGGCTGGAGTACCAAGGGCGTCTGACCGAACCGATGGTCTACGACGCACCCAGCGACCGTTACCTGCCGATCAGCTGGGATGCCGCCTTCGCCCTGATCGCCCGCGAACTGAACAAGCTGGCCAACCCTGACCAGGCCGAATTCTATACCTCGGGACGTGCCAGCAACGAAGCGGCGTACCTGTACCAACTGTTCGTGCGCGCCTACGGCACCAACAACTTCCCTGACTGCTCGAACATGTGCCATGAGGCCAGCGGCGTGGCATTGGGGCAAAGCGTCGGGGTCGGCAAGGGTACAGTCACCTTCGACGACTTCGAGCACGCCGACTCTATTTTTGTCTGGGGCCAGAACCCCGGCACCAATCACCCGCGCATGCTCGACCCACTGCGCGATGCGGTAAAACGTGGCGCCCAGGTGGTGTGTATCAACCCGCTCAAGGAGCGTGGTCTGGAGCGCTTCCAGCACCCCCAGAACCCACTGGAAATGCTGACCAACAGTGACCGTCCGACCAACACCGCCTTCTTCCGCCCGGCCCTGGGTGGCGACATGGCGATGCTGCGTGGCATGGCCAAGTTCGCCCTGCAATGGGAACGCGAAGCCCAGGCCAACGGCGAACCGGCCGTGTTCGACCACGCCTTCATCGCCGAACATGGCCATGGCGTCGATGAGTACCTGGCCGTGGTGGACGCCACGCCGTGGTCGCACATCCAGGCACAGTCCGGCCTGACCTTGGCCGACATCGAACTGGCCGCGCGCATGTACTGCCGTGGCAAGCGGGTGATCATGTGCTGGGCGATGGGGATCACCCAACACCGCCACTCGGTGCCGACCATTCAGGAAATCGTCAACCTGCAGATGCTGCGTGGCAACATCGGCGCGCCCGGCGCCGGCCTGTGCCCGGTACGTGGCCACAGCAACGTGCAGGGTGACCGCACCATGGGCATCAACGAGCGCCCGCCAGAGGCGCTGCTGGATGCCATCGAAAAGCGCTTTGGCTTCCCTGTGCCGCGGCGCAATGGCCATAACACCGTCGAAGCCATACACGCGATGCTCGATGGCCGGGCCAAGGTTTTCATCGGCTTGGGCGGCAACTTCGCCCAAGCCACACCCGACACTGAGCGTACCGCCCAGGCGCTGCGCAACTGCGAGCTGACCGTGCACATCAGCACCAAGCTCAACCGTAGCCACCTGGTCCATGGCAAGCAGGCACTGATCCTGCCGTGCCTGGGCCGCACCGACATCGACCTGCAAGCCGACGGGCCGCAGGCAGTCACGGTGGAGGACTCGTTCAGCATGGTCCACGCCTCCAACGGCCAGCTGAAGCCGCTGTCGACGCAAATGCGCTCGGAGCCTGCAGTGATCGCTGGCATCGCCGCCGCCACGCTGGGCAAGCAACCGGTGGACTGGCACTGGCTGGTGGCCGACTACGACCGCATTCGCGATCTGATCGGCGATACCATTGCCGGTTTCAGCGGCTTTAACCAGCGCCTACGTAATCCGGGTGGCTTCTATCTGGGCAACAGCGCGGCCAGCCGCGAATGGGCGACCAGCACCGGCCGCGCCAACTTCAAGGCCAACCTGCTGCCCGACACGCTGCTTGACGAACGCGTACGGGCCAGCGGCCAGTTGCCAGACTTGATCATGCAATCGATGCGCTCGCACGATCAGTACAACACCACGATCTACGGCCTGGACGACCGCTACCGCGGTGTGCGCGGCCAACGCGAGGTGCTGTTCGCCAACGAAGCCGACATCATCCGCCTGGGCTTCCAGCCGGGGCAGAAGGTCGACATCGTTTCGCTGTGGGGGGATGAACATGTGCGCCGGGTGCAAGGCTTTACCCTGCTGGCCTTCGACATACCTGCCGGGCAGGCGGCGGCGTATTACCCGGAGGTGAACCCGCTGGTGCCACTGGAGAGCATTGGTGTGGGTAGCCATACGCCAACATCGAAGTTCATTGCCATCAAGCTGGAGCGTGCGCGCGAGGACGGGCGTATCCTGTAAAAATGAAAAAAGCCCTGTTCCGTGGCGGTTCAGGGCTTTGTCATAAAAGTCTCAGACAGCCTAAAAACGATAAAGTTTCATAGTAAATACAGCAAGTTAGAGAATTGTGTACAACTCGTGTTACTCGTCGGATTTCCGTTGCCAGCCACGTCTCTTAGCCTCAAATTCGCCTCGTCATCCCTATGAGGCTCTCTTGATGAAGAAGTACTCCTCGATTCTGTTGTTGTCTTTCAGCTTGCTCAGCGGCGTTGCCATGGCAGGCGGCACCACCGAGGCCGGCATTGGCGGCGCATTGGGTGGGGTACTGGGCTCTGTCGTGGGCAACTCCATCGGTGGCAGCACCGGCGGCGCCATTGGTGCCGGTCTGGGCGGTGCGGCAGGTGGCGCCCTGGGCGCAGACAAACGCCAGCGTGGTGAGGCCGCTATCGGCGGCGCGCTGGGCGCTGCAGGTGGTAACGTGGTCGGTCGCTCCGTGGGCGGCACCACGGGTAGCTACATTGGCGCGGCAGCCGGCGGTGGTGCCGGTGGTGCGCTGGGTAACTACCTGGGCAAAGAGGCCGACGAAGACGATTACCGCGATGGCCGCCGCTATCGTCGCGGCTACGACGACGACCGTCGTCACTGGGACCGTGGTCACCACTATGGCCACCGCAAGCACAAGCGCCACTGGCGCGACTAACGCCTGAGGGCCCTGCCCCCGGCAACAAAAGCCCCGCCCCTGCCAGCGGGGCTTTTTTATGCCTGCCGCTCCAGCATGAGGCCGGACAGGATAACCTGCAGCGCCTCTGGCAACGCCACAGGCCGGCCACTGTCGCGTTCGATGAACACCTGCACTACCGTGCCTGCTGCGCACGCCTCCGGTTCGCCCGGGCGATACAGCGCCAGCCGGTACTCTACCGTGCTGCCCGCCAGACGCGTCACTCCCAACCCCACCTCCAACAAATCCGGGAAGCCCGGTAGCGCGTAGAAATCCGCAGCCGAACTGACCACGAAGGCGGCCAGTTCACCGTGCCGCAGGTCCAGTTCAGCCTGCTCGACGAGAAACGCCTGGATCGCGGTTTCGAAAAAACCGTGCACCGTTGCACCGGCGATGTGGCCGTTCAGGTCGTTGTCCTGGGGGCGGGTGAGGATCGGGTGGAAGTGGAAGAAGGCAGTGCGCTGAGGGGCTTCGGTCATCTGGCTGGCTCTTGTCTTCGCAATGGATGCTGACAGTGAAACAGAAAAACCAGACTTTCGCTGCCTATGCGGGCCCCTTCGCGGGCAAGCCCGCTCCTACAACGGCCTGCCCCCCCCCACCGGTCAGTGTGTAGGAGCGGGTTTACCCGCGAATACGATGGCGGCTGCGACGGTGAATCGCGGGTGGACATTGGCCAGCAGGTCCAGCCTTTTCGCGGGTAATCCCGCATCCACAAAAAAGCCGCCCCTGGGGGCGGCTTTCTCGTTGCGGCTGAGCTCGGCTTACAGCTGCGGGCCAGCGGCTTTGATGGCGTCGGAAACTTCGAACTTCTTGAAGTTTTCGATGAACAGCTTGGCCAGACCTTTGGCAGCCTCGTCGTAGGCCGCTTTGTCAGCCCAGTTGGTGCGCGGGTTGAGCAGTTCGGTTTCAACGCCCGGAACGGCCTTCGGCACATCCAGGTTGATGATGTCCAGGTGCTCGGTTTCGGCACCGACCAGTGCGCCGCTCTGGATGGCAGCGATCACGGCACGGGTGGTGGGGATGCTGAAGCGCTTGCCAACGCCGTAGCCACCACCGGTCCAGCCGGTGTTGACCAGGTAGACCTTGGAGTTGAAACCGTTGATACGCTTGATCAGCAGCTCAGCGTACTCGCCAGCCGGACGCGGGAAGAACGGTGCGCCGAAGCAGGTGGAGAAGGTCGACTTGATGCCGCCGCCCGAGCCCATTTCAGTGGAACCGACCAGCGCGGTGTAGCCGGACAGGAAGTGGTAGGCCGCCTGCTCGTTGTTCAGGATCGAAACCGGAGGCAGAACACCTGTCAGGTCGCAGGTGAGGAAGATCACTGCGTTAGGCTCGCCGCCCAGGTTCGCTTCCGAACGCTTGGCAACGTGCTCCAGCGGGTAGGCCGCACGGCTGTTCTGAGTCAGGCTGACGTCGGTGTAGTCGGCGTGCTTGTTGGCGTCGAGAACGACGTTTTCCAGTACTGCGCCGTGCTTGATGGCTTTCCAGATGACCGGCTCGTTCTTTTCGGACAAGTCGATGCACTTGGCGTAGCAGCCGCCTTCCATGTTGAAGACAACGCCTTCGCCCCAACCGTGCTCGTCGTCACCGATCAGGTAACGGCTTTCGTCAGCCGAAAGGGTGGTCTTGCCAGTACCGGACAGGCCGAAGAACAAGGTCACATCGCCTTCTTCGCCGATGTTGGCTGCGCAGTGCATTGGCAGTACGTCGGCAGCCGGCAGCAGGAAGTTCTGCACCGAGAACATGGCTTTCTTCATTTCGCCGGCGTAGCGCATGCCAGCGATCAGCACTTTCTTCTGGGCGAAGTTGATGATCACGCAACCGTCGGAGTTGGTGCCGTCACGCTCAGGCTCGCACACGAAGTTGGCGACGTTGAGGATCTGCCACTGGTCGCGGCCAGCCGGGTTGAACTGCTCCGGGTTGATGAACAGGCAACGACCGAACAGGTTCTGCCAGGCAGTCTGGGTGGTCATCTTCACCGGCAGGTAGTGCTCGGCTGCGGCCCCTACGTGAACATAGGAAACGAAGTGATCCTGGGCGTTGTTGAACGCCTCGACGCGAGCCCACAGGGCATCGAACTTGTCAGCCGGGAACTTGCGGTTGATCGGGCCCCAGGAAATGGCGTCCTGGGTGGAAGGTTCTTCGACGATGAAACGGTCAGCCGGCGAGCGGCCAGTACGGTGACCAGTCTCCACGACCAGTGCGCCAGTATCGGCTAGTACGCCTTCACCGCGTTGCAGCGCTTCTTTTACCAGCTCATCGACGCTCAGGTCGGTGTACACGGTGTTGTTGGCTTGCGTCATGAGATACCCCATCCGGCCCGAGGCCGAGTGCTCCAAACGTTTTGTAGTTGTCTTGAAAAAACTACTACAGCGAAAAAAGTGGCCGGATTATGCCAGAAACGCCCAAAAAAAGTAGGCCCCTCCTGTCAGAACTGCGCTTTTGCGCAATTCGACAGGAGATTATCCTGTGATTTAACGTTTCAGTGACGAGTTTCTGAGGCCACGTCAGTACCGCCACCCGCAAACAGTTGCGCCACATCGCTGGCATCGAAGAAGTAGCGCTCGTTGCAGAACTGGCAATCGATCTCTACCGTCCCGCCACATTCGTCCACCAGCGCCTTGGCGTCGTGCTCGCCCAGACTGACCAGCGCATTGCCGGAGCGTTCCCGCGAACAGCTGCAATTGAAGCGCAGTGGCTGGATATCGAACAGGCGCACGGCGTCTTCGTGGTACAGGCGGTGCAGCAGGGTTTCGTTGCCCTCTGTCCACTCTTCAGGCTTGAGCGTCTTGGCCAGGGCCACCACGTGCTGCCAGCTGTCTTCGCGCTCTTCATCATCCGGCTGGCGATCACGCGGCAGTTGCTGCAGCAACAGCCCACGGGCCTTGCCGCCTGCGGCATCGAGCCAGAAACGGGTATTGAGCTGCTGCGACTGGACGAAGTAGTTGGTGAAACATTCCGACAGGTTGGCGCCATCGAGGTCGACGGTCCCCTGGTAGCGCTGGCCCTTGACCGGGTCGATGGTCAGGGTCAGGTGGCCGTCGGGCATCAGCTGCGACAGGGTGGCATCAGCCGAAATCTGGTCCGCTTCGTAGCGGGCCATGCCGCGGATCTCGCGTTCGCTGGAGCATTCCACCATCAGCAGCGGAATCGGCCCAGCCGAGCGCGCCTGCAGAATCAGCAAGCCATCGAACTTCATCGCACCCACCAGCAAGGCGGTGGCGGCCATCAACTCACCGAGCAGCACCTTGACCGGCTGGGGGTACTCATGACGCGCCAACACTGCGGCGTAGCTGTCATCGAGAGACACCCACTCGCCGCGCACATCGCGCTCGTCGAAGATGAAACGTTGGGTGAAATCTGTATCAGGCAAATCGCTCATAGGTTTCGGCTATCTAAAAAATGATGACAAAATGGTTACAAGGGTTGTCGAGAATCGGCGAGAACCCGTGACAGAGCGCTCACAAGGCGCTCCGATTCCTGTTTGCAATAGAGGTATTTTATGGACAATCGACCACTGTTCCAAGCAAGGTGGTCCTGGGGGCCATTGGCAGCCTGTACGCTGCTTCCCATCGCTCTACTGTGTTTCTGGTTATGGCCTTTTGGCCAGATCCTGTGCCTGACTTTCGACGAGTGGCTGTTCCGCAGCCTGAACGCGCCGCTGGCCGATAGCACCACCTGGCGCTACATCTGGACCATCGGCAGCCTACGCCCGTTCGACATCGTCGTCGGCCTGATCCTGCTCGCTGTGCTCATTCGTGGTGACTGGGTGTTCAAGGCCGCTCAGGTTCGCCAGGCATTTTTCGGCTTTCTGGTCACGCTACTCCTCTTAGTGGTGATTCGCGCGCTGTTTTCCAAGTGGGTGGATGCAGCCGGGTGGCAACACAAGAGCCCATCGATGATCTTCGACGACGTCGTGCACCTGAGTGACTATTACCCGAACCTGGAGGCGGCCTGGGAACTCAAGGACCGTTCCAGCAAAAGTTTCCCGGGTGATCACGCCTCGGTGCTGCTGATCTGGGCGCTGTTCATGAGCGTGTTCAGCCGCCGCCTTGTGCAATACCTGGTGGTCTGGGGGCTCGCAGCGCTGTTCATGCTGCCGCGCCTGGTGGCCGGTGCCCACTGGGGGCAGGACGACTACATCGGCGGCTTGCTGATGGCCGTACTGGCGTTGGGCTGGAGCTACTACACGCCCCTGGCGGCCAAAGGCAGCGAGGCGTTGATGCGCTGGACAGCGCCGTTGTTCAAGCTGCTGTCCACGTTACCGTTGGTCGGACGAATGGCGGTGTTGCGCTAGATTCCTAGGGCTGCGCAGCAGCCCCATTCAATCGTAACTTCCATGCAGCTGGTGAATCTGCCGCCGCTGCTTCTTGGTCGGCCGGCCATCGGTGGTCACGCCCATGGCCCCGGCCTTACGCATCTCAGCCGCCTGTTCACGGCGACGCACACTTTCTTCGGTTTCCTCGTACAACGCTTGCGCCTCTGGGGCACCACGACGCACCACCGACAGCGCCTTCACCACCACCGTGCGCTCATCGAAGCCGGTACGCAGCACGAACTCGTCGCCCACCCGCGGCTCTTTGCCCGGCTTGCAACGCTCGCCCCGGCAATGCACCTTGCCACTCTCGATCGCCGCCTTGGCCAGCGCTCGCGTCTTGTAGAAGCGCGCCGCCCACAACCATTTGTCCAGGCGAACCTTGTCGTCGTCTTCGGCTTTTTGTGCCATCCCGTTACCTCGGATTCTGTCTTTCATCGAACTGTACTACCTTCACATACGGATGCAAAAAGTCCCCGCCGTGCTTAAAGTTCTCCACCTCATTCGCAGGGTGCGCTTCGTGAAGACATTTGACCATTTGACTGTGATCGGCCTGCGCGAGTGGGTCGCCCTGCCTGACCTCGGCGTGGCCGGGCTGCGCGCCAAGATCGACACCGGTGCCAGTACGTCGAGCCTGCATGCCACCGAAGTGGAACCCTTCGAGCGCGACGGCCAGCCCTGGGTTCGCTTCACTGCGCACCTGGGCTCGGTGGTGCAGTTGCGCCACCGCCGCTGCGAGGCACCGTTGGTGACCATGAAAACCATCAAGAGCTCAAACGGCCACGCCCAGACCCGCTACGTCATCCGCACGTCACTGGCGCTGGGTGATGGTGTGTGGGAGGTGGAGTTCACCCTGGCCTGCCGCAAGAACATGCGCTACCGCCTGTTGCTTGGCTCCAAGGCCCTGATACACGGCCAGCTGGTAGTGAACCCAGGCCTGAAATACGTACAAGACAAACCGGCCTTCCCGGCCACCCTTTCCCCTGTCACAGGTGCTGCATGAAGATCGCTGTGCTGTCGCGCAATCCGCGTCTGTATTCCACCCGCCGCCTGGTCGAAGCCGGTACCCAGCGTGGCCACGAAATGGTGGTGATCGATACCCTGCGGGCCTACATGAACATTGCCAGCCACAAGCCGCAGATCCACTACCGCGGCAAGCCGCTGGAAGGCTTCGATGCCGTGATCCCGCGCATAGGTGCTTCGGTTACGTTCTATGGCTGCGCGGTGCTGCGCCAGTTCGAAATGATGGGCGTCTACCCGCTCAACGAGTCGGTAGCCATTGCCCGCTCGCGCGACAAGCTGCGCTCGTTGCAGCTGTTGTCGCGGCGCGGCATCGGCTTGCCGATCACCGGTTTCGCCCACTCGCCGGATGACATCCCCGACTTGATCCAGATGGTCAACGGTGCCCCGCTGGTGATAAAGGTACTGGAAGGCACCCAGGGCATTGGCGTGGTGCTGTGCGAAACCCCCCAGGCGGCCGAGTCGGTAATCGAAGCGTTCATGGGCCTCAAGCAAAACATCATGGTTCAGGAATACATCAAGGAGGCCGGTGGCGCAGATATCCGATGCTTCGTGGTAGGCGACAAAGTAATTGCCTCGATGAAGCGTCAGGCCAAACCGGGCGAGTTCCGCTCCAACCTGCATCGGGGTGGCGTCGCCAGCCTGATAAAAATCACCCCAGAAGAGCGCATCACCGCCATCCGGGCGGCCAAGGTGATGGGGTTGAGCGTGGCGGGTGTGGATATCCTGCGTTCCAACCACGGGCCGTTGGTGATGGAGGTAAACTCGTCGCCAGGGCTGGAGGGCATTGAAGTCACCACCGGCAAGAACGTCGCCGGGATGATCATCGAGCACCTGGAGAAGAATGGCGGGCCCAATCAGACCCGGACCAAGGGCAAAGGCTGATTCAAGCCTGTGCCCGCCTCTTCGCGGCTAAGCCGCTGCCACAGGTATTGCAGAGTCCCTGTAGGAGCGGCTTTAACCGCGAAGAGGCCAGTGAGCCTCACACAGCATTACGCGGCAGCAGCAGCCCCAGCGGCAACCTGACCCGCGCCTCGATCCCGCCGCCAGACCGGTTACGCAACTCCACGTTCCCGCCATGTTGCGCAGCAATCCGCTTCACGATCGCCAGCCCCAACCCGGTGCCCTTGCCGCCCCGCGCCCGGTCACCGCGAATGAACGGGTTGAAAATGGTTTCCAGCTCCGACTCGTCAATACCGGTGCCCCGGTCCAGCACACTGAGCACCACATACGGCGCACTCTCATCACCTGATACATAGGCAGCCACCTCGACCCCCTTGCCAGCATGGTGCAGGGCGTTGCCGATCAGGTTGCCGAGCATGCGCTTGAGCGAAACCCGGCGCAGCGGGAACGGTGGAATCGGCTCCAGGCACAAGCGCACACGCTCTTCCGGCTGGTTGTACGGAGCCACCACCTCACGCACCAAGTCAGCAAGGTCGACCTCTTCCACCGGCTCGTCACGCCCATCGCGGATGAAGGCCAGGAACTGATCGAGAATCGCGTCCATGTCCTCGATATCGCGAACCATGTCATCGCTCAGCTCGTTGTCGCTGTTCAGCAAGGACAGCGACAGACGCAGGCGCGTCAGTGGCGTGCGCAAGTCGTGGGAAACCCCGGCCAGCATCAACTCACGCTCGCGCCCGGCCTGCTCGACATCCTCGGCCATCTGGTTGAACGCCTTGTACACCTCGGTCATCTCGCTGGGGGTATCGCTGATCGGCAGGCGCACACTGCGCCCCTGGCCAAGCTGGCGGGCGGCGAACACCAAGCGTTTGAGCGGCTGGTTGAGCTGACGCACAAAAATCCACGCCGATGCTGTGGACAACAAGCCAATGGCCAGGAACCAGCCCAGCACGTTCCAGATCTTCTGCCCACGCAATGGGTGCGGGTACAGCGGCACTTTCAGCCAACCCGGACCCAGGCTTGGCGCATTGACCCACAACGCGGGCGGTGCATGAATGCGCAGCCGCACTTCGGTGTCGTCACCCAGCTCGGCCTGCATCTGCCGTTGGTAGATTTCACTGTAGGGCCAATGCTGCTCGCCTTCGGGCACACCCGAGCCGGTCACCCGGATAAGACCTGCCGCCTCGGCGATCTTGTCGCGGTTTTCTTCGTCGGCGGCCCAATAGGCGCGCAAGGTCAGCGCTACACCATGGCTGTACTGACGGTCGACCAGCACGTCCTCGTTCATCAGCAGGTAGACCAGGGTCAGCGCCTTGGAGAACAGAACGACGATCAACACCAGCCACAGGGTGCGGGCGAAGAAACTTTGCGGAAACCAGAGCGGTGTTTTCATCGACGTTCAGGCATCATTTTCCGGCGTTTCCGTCCGGTACGAACACGTAGCCGACGCCCCAGACGGTCTGGATGTAACGCGGCTTGGACGGGTCCGGCTCGATCATGCGACGCAGGCGTGAGATCTGCACATCGATGGAGCGCTCCAGCGCATCCCATTCTCGGCCGCGCGCCAGGTTCATCAGCTTGTCGCGGGTCAACGGCTCCCGGGCGTGCATCACCAGGGCCTTGAGCACGGCGAACTCGCCGGTGGTGAGCATGTGCACTTCGTTGCCGCGCTTGAGCTCGCGGGTGGCCAGCGACAGCTCATAGTCGCCGAAGGTGACCGACTCGTCTTCGCTGCCCGGCGCACCCGGCACGCTCGGCGCCTGGCGACGCAGCACCGCCTTGACCCGGGCCATCAGTTCGTCCGGGTTGAACGGTTTGCCCAGGTAGTCGTCGGCGCCCAGCTCCAGGCCCTTGATGCGGCTGAGCTCGTCGCCCTTGGCGGTCAGCATGATGATCGGGATCTGGTTGTTCTGCTGGCGCAGGCGCTTGCAGGCGGACAGGCCATCCTCGCCTGGCAGCATCAGGTCGAGCACCACCAGGTTGAACACCTCGCGCTGCAGCAGGCGATCCATTTGCTCGGTGTTGGGCACCGCACGGGCACGGTAGCCCTTGCTGGTGAAGAAACGTTCCAGCAGGCTGCTAAGCCCCGGATCGTCGTCGACGATGAGAATCTTGTCACCTTCAGCGGTGTTTGGCGTGCCGGTCATGAATAACTCCTCTGATATCGCCGCGCATTATGGCGTAGCCATTGCTGCACGTTGCGTGAGCATTGTTAGCAGATTTTTCCCCCGGCGCCAGTTCCGGCTGGCCGGGCGCCATCACCGCAAGCCGTTTGCGATGGGTATAATGCGCGGCTTTCATCCAGCGCCGCCGGGCAAAAAGCCCACAGGCGACCCCCGTATTCACAAATGTCAGGTGGTTTACATGGACAGCATCAACAGCCGTATCGCCGAGGAACTGGGCGTACGCCCGCAGCAGGTCGAGGCGGCCGTGAGCCTGTTGGACGAAGGCTCGACCGTGCCCTTCATCGCCCGCTACCGCAAGGAAGTGACCGGTAGCCTTGACGACACTCAGTTGCGCCACCTGGAAGAGCGCCTGCGCTACCTGCGCGAACTCGACGAGCGTCGCGCCAGCATCCTTTCCAGCATCGAGGAACAGGGCAAGCTGACCCCGGAACTGGCCCGCGAGATCAAGCTGGCCGACACCAAGACCCGCCTCGAAGACCTGTACCTGCCCTACAAGCAGAAACGCCGCACCAAGGGCCAGATCGCCCTGGAAGCCGGCCTCGGCGAACTGGCCGATGGCCTGTTCAACGACCCGACCCTGGCCCCGGAAAGCGAAGCCGCACGCTTCGTCAATATCGAAAAGGGCGTGGCCGACGTGAAGGCCGCGCTGGAAGGCGCCAAATACATCCTGATGGAGCGTTTTGCCGAAGACGCCGCCCTGCTCGACAAGCTGCGCAGCTACCTCAAGCAGGAAGCCGTACTCAGCGCCCGCGTCGTGGCTGGCAAGGAAGAGGAAGGCGCCAAGTTCCGCGACTACTTCGCTCATGACGAGCTGCTGCGCACGGCGCCATCGCACCGTGCCCTGGCGATCTTCCGCGGGCGCAACGAAGGCGTGTTGAGCGTCTCGCTGAAGGTCGGCGAAGAACTGCCCGGCACCCTGCACCCATGCGAACTGATGATCGGCAACCACGTCGGCATCGAAAACCGCAGCCGACCCGCCGACAAGTGGCTGGGAGAAGTGGTGCGCTGGACCTGGAAGGTCAAGCTGTACACCCACCTGGAAACCGACCTGTTCGGCGAGCTGCGCGACAGTGCCGAAGGCGAGGCGATCAACGTGTTCGCCCACAACCTGCACGATCTGCTGCTGGCCGCCCCGGCCGGCCCGCGCGCCACCCTGGGCTTCGACCCGGGCCTGCGCACCGGCTGCAAGATCGCCGTGGTCGACGCAACCGGCAAGCTGCTGGACCACACCACGGTCTACCCGCACGCGCCGAAGAACGACTGGGACCGCACCATTTCCATCATGGCCGCACTGTGCGCCAAACACTCGGTGGAGCTGATCGCCATTGGCAACGGTACCGCCAGCCGCGAAAGCGACAAGCTGGTGGCCGAGCTGGTCAAGAAATATCCAGCCCTGAAAATCACCAAGATCATGGTCTCCGAAGCCGGTGCTTCGGTGTACTCGGCATCGGAACTGGCCGCCCGCGAGTTCCCGGACCTGGACGTGTCGATCCGCGGCGCCGTGTCGATCGCCCGCCGCCTGCAGGATCCGCTGGCCGAACTGGTGAAGATCGATCCGAAATCCATCGGTGTCGGCCAGTACCAGCACGACGTGTCCCAGCTGAAACTGGCACGTGGCCTGGACGCGGTGGTCGAGGACTGTGTGAACGCCGTGGGCGTGGACGTGAACACCGCTTCGGTGGCACTGCTGACGCGCATCTCCGGCCTTAATGCCACGCTGGCACAGAACATTGTCGCCCACCGCGATGCCAATGGCCCGTTTGCTACCCGTGCAGCGCTGAAAAAGGTCAGCCGCCTGGGTGAGAAAACCTTCGAGCAGGCCGCCGGCTTCCTGCGTGTGATGAACGGCGACAACCCGCTGGACGCCTCTGCGGTGCACCCTGAGGCTTACCCGCTGGTGCAGCGCATTGCTGCCGATACCGACCGCGACATCCGCTCGCTGATTGGTGACAGCAGCTTCCTCAAGCGCCTGGACCCGAAAAAGTTCACCGACGAAACCTTCGGCCTGCCAACTGTCACCGACATCCTGCAAGAGCTGGACAAGCCCGGCCGCGACCCGCGCCCGGAGTTCAAGACCGCCACCTTCCAGGACGGCGTCGAAGACCTCAAGGACCTGGAACCGGGCATGATCCTCGAAGGCGTGGTGACCAACGTTACCAACTTCGGTGCCTTCGTCGACATCGGCGTGCACCAGGACGGCCTGGTGCATATCTCGGCGCTGTCGGAGAAGTTCGTCAAAGACCCGCGTGAAGCGGTCAAGGCCGGCGATGTGGTCAAGGTCAAGGTCATGGAAGTGGACATCCCGCGCAAACGCGTCGGCCTGTCCATGCGCATGAGCGACACCCCGGGCGAGAAGGTCGAAGGCAACCGCGGTGGTAACCGCGGCAATGGTGGCAGCCGCCAGCAGCAGGCACCGCGCCAGCGTGAAACCGCCACGGCTGCGCCGGCCAACAATGCCATGGCCTCGCTGTTCGCCAACGCCAAGCAATTGAAGAAGAAGTAATGGACGTACCACGCGAATACGTCGAAAGCGCCTTCAGCCAACTGCTGGGCTGCCGCCTGCAACACCTGGACACAGGTGTTGCCGAGGTAGCCCTGGCACTGGAGCCCCAGTTGCGCAACCGTGGCCAGAAGCTGCACGGCGGGGCGATCTTCAGCCTGGTGGATATCGCCATGGGCCTGGCCTGCTCGGCCAGCCATGGCTTTGACCAGCAAAGCGTCACCATCGAGTGCAAGATCAACTACATGCGTGCCGTCAGCGACGGCGAAGTGCTGTGCAGCGCCCGCGTGCTGCACGCCGGGCGGCGCACCCTGGTGGTCGACGCCGACGTAGTTCAGGGCGACAAGCTGGTGGCCAAAGCGCAAGGAACCTTCGCGGTTCTCTAGCTCACCAAGCAGTATCTGCGGTATTTTCAGCAGTGCGCTGGCACTGCTGGAACCGCGTAAACCAGGCGACAACGCCAGTTCCTTTCTTCCTACCCTTGTAGACCGTTATCTCTACCCCCATATTGGGGCGACTGACGCGTGAAGGAATACATCTTGAGCGAACTCCTCAACCGCCGCCTGAGCCTGCTCGGCGCCAATCTCCCCCTGCTCAAGCAGTGCCTGCACGGTATTGAGCGCGAATGCCTGCGCGTGACCGATGAAGGTCGCCTGGCCCAGACCCCGCACCCGGAAGCACTGGGATCGGCGCTGACCAACGAGCAGATCACCACCGACTATTCCGAGTCGCTGCTGGAGTTCATCACCCCGGCCCTGGCCGATCCGGCCAAGGTGCTCGAAAGCCTGGAAGAGACCCACCGTTTCGTCTACAGCAAGCTGGGCGACGAATACTTGTGGAGCCCGTCGATGCCGTGCACGCTGCCGGCCGAGGAGGACATCCCGATCGCCGAGTACGGCAGCTCGAATATCGGCAAGCTCAAACACGTCTACCGCAAGGGCCTGGCCCTGCGTTACGGCCGCACCATGCAGTGCATCGCCGGTATTCATTACAACTTCTCGCTGCCCGAAGCGCTTTGGCCACTGCTGCGCGAAGCCGAAGGCAGTACGGAAAATGACCGCGACTACCAGTCGTCGGCCTACATCGCGCTGATTCGTAACTTCCGCCGCTACAGCTGGCTGCTGATGTACCTGTTCGGCGCCTCGCCGGCCCTGGACAAAGGCTTCCTGCGTGGCCGCCCGCACCAGCTCGAAGAGCTGGATGCCGAAACCCTGTTCCTGCCTTATGCCACCAGCCTGCGCATGAGCGACCTGGGTTACCAGAGCAACGCCCAGGCCGGCCTGACGCCCTGCTACAACAACCTGGCCAGCTACACCGACAGCCTGCGCAAGGCCGTTGGCACGCCCTACCCGCCTTACGTTGAAATCGGCACGCATGTGGATGGCGAGTGGGTTCAGCTGAACACCAACATTCTGCAGATCGAAAACGAGTACTACTCGAACATCCGCCCCAAGCGCGTCACCTACACCGGCGAGCGGCCGATCCAGGCCCTGACCTCGCGGGGCGTGCAGTATGTGGAAGTGCGTTGCCTGGACATCAACCCGTTTCTGCCGGTCGGTATCGACCTGACCGAGGCGCGCTTCCTCGACGCATTCCTGCTGTTCTGCGCCTTGGAAGACAGCCCGCAACTGGACAACGGTGAGTGCGGCCAGTGCACCAGCAACTTCCTGACCGTGGTTAAGGAAGGTCGTCGTCCGGGCCTGGAGTTGCACCGCAATGGCCAGCCGATCAGCCTGAAAGACTGGGCCAGCGAGCTGATCGAGCGTATCCGCCAATTGGCCAATCTGCTCGACCAGGCGCAAGGTTCTGATGAGCACGCCAAGGCCCTGGATGCGCAGCAGGCCAAGGTCGACGACACCTCGCTGACCCCGTCGGCCCAGGTGCTGGCACGCATGACCGAGCATGACGAGAGTTTCGTCCAGTTCTCGCTGCGCCAGAGCCGTGTGCACGCCGAGACTTTCCGCGAGCAACCGCTGAGCAACGAAAAGCAGCAAGCATTCGAGACGCTGGCCCGCGAGTCGCTCGCCAGGCAGTCCGAGCTGGAGCGAGACGAAGTCGGTGATTTCGACCTGTTCGTCGGCGCCTACCAGGCCAGCATCCTGGCAATCAGCAGCTGATGAACCGCACCACCACCCCGCGCAAACCGCGCGCCAGCAGCCAGGCCAGGATCGAGGCGATCCTGGCGGCTGCGCGTGAGCTGTTGGCCGAGCAAGGGGTGGCAGCACTGTCTATCTACAGCGTGGCCGAGCGGGCGCAGATTCCGCCTTCGTCGGTGTATCACTTCTTCGCCAGCGTGCCGGCCTTGCTGGAGGCACTTACTGCAGATGTGCACCGGGCGTTTCGCGAAGCCCTGAGCGCTCCGATCGACAGCAGCGCGTTCAGCACCTGGCACGAACTGTCACGGCTGATCGAACAACGCATGCTTGATATCTATCACGAGGATGCAGCGGCGCGGCAGTTGATCCTGGCGCAGCATGGCCTGAGCGAGGTGGTGCAGGCCGACCGGCAGCACGACATGGAACTGGGCGACTTGATGCACACGTTGTTCGACCAGCATTTTCACCTGCCGGTGATGCCACTGGATGTGGACGTGTTTGCCTTGGCCATGGAATTGAGCGACCGGGTGTATGCGCGGTCGGTGCAGTTGCACGAGGCGATCACCCCGCGCATGGCCGAGGAAGGCAAGCGGGTGTTCGAGGCGTATCTAGGGTTGTACCTGCCGCCGTTTCTGGCCAAGCGTTCCCGCTGAGAAATCTGGGGCCGCTTGGCGGCCCTTNGTGGGAGCGGGCTTGCCCGCGAAGGGCTGCAAAGCAGCCCCAATATCGACCCGCCGCATCACAGCTTGGCGATAGACACTTCAGTCGACTTCACAAAGGCAATCACTTCACTGCCCACTTGCAACTCCAGCTCACGCACGGAACGGGTGGTAATCACCGAAGTGACGATACCCGAAGCCGTCTGCACGTCAATTTCCGACAGTACCGGGCCTTCGAGGATTTCTTTCACAGTACCTTTGAACTGGTTACGAACATTGATGGCTTTGATAGTCATGGTTTGCTTCCTTTTGGCTTTTGGGATTCAGTGCGCCCAGCGCAGTTGCGTGGGCAGAGGGGCTACAGGATCCGGCTCGGGCGCAGTGCCCGGGGTGGACAGAACACGGTTGAGCACTTCGCTTTCCAGCGCGGCCAGACGGTGCGAACCACGCGCCCGGGGCCGTGCCAGGTCAACAGTGAGGTCGAGCCCGACCTCGCCGTCCTCAATCAGGATCACCCGGTCAGCCACGGCAACCGCCTCGCTGACGTCGTGGGTCACCAGCAGCACAGTGAAGCCGTGCTGACGCCACAGGCGTTCGATCAGTTGCTGCATCTCGATGCGGGTCAATGCATCCAGCGCCCCCAGTGGCTCGTCCAGCAGCAGCAGGCGGGGCTGGTGAATCAAGGCTCGGGCCAAAGCCACGCGCTGCTTCTGGCCTCCCGAGAGCGCCGCCGGCCATTCGTTGGCGCGGTCGGCCAGGCCAACCGCATCCAAGGCCTCCAGCGCACGCTGTCGCCAGTCACCAGACAGCCCAAGGCCAACGTTGTCGATCACCTTCTTCCACGGCAGCAGCCGCGCGTCCTGGAACATCAGGCGGGTTTCTTCACGGGCCTCTTCCAGCGGCGCGGCACCCGCCAGCAGTTGCCCGGCGGTGGGCTGGTCCAGCCCGGCCAGCAGCCGCAGCAAAGTGCTCTTGCCGCAGCCGCTGCGGCCGACAATGGCCACGAACTGGCCGGCCGGAATGTGCAGGTCGATACCCTTCAGAACTTCGCGTTGGCCAAAAGTCTTGCGCAGGCCCTTGGAGGCCAGCGGGGTGCCACGCAGCAGGCGTGGTGGCTGTTCCTTGAGCACGGTCATGCGCCCTCCTTCCTGGCAACTTGATAGGCCGGGTGCCAGCGCAGCCACACACGCTCCAGGCCTCGGGCCGCAAGGTCGGCAAGCTTGCCGAGTACGGCATACAGGACGATGGCCAGCACTACCACGTCGGTCTGAAGAAATTCGCGAGCATTCATTGCCAGGTAACCAATGCCAGCGTTGGCCGAAATGGTTTCGGCAACAATCAGCGTCAGCCACATGAAGCCCAAGGCGAAACGCACGCCCACCAGGATCGAAGGCAGCGCCCCCGGCAGGATCACCTGGCGGAACAGGCCGAAGCCGGACAAGCCGTAACTGCGCGCCATTTCCACCAACGCTGGGTCAACGTTGCGAATGCCGTGGTAGGTGTTCAGGTAGATCGGGAACAACGTGCCCAGTGCGACCAGAAAGATCTTTGCCGACTCGTCGATACCGAACCACAGAATCACCAGCGGTATGAGCGCAAGGTGCGGCACGTTGCGGATCATCTGTACCGAGCTGTCGAGCAGGCGTTCCCCCCAATTCGACAAGCCGGTGATGAAGCCCAGTACCAGGCCGATGCTGCCGCCGATGACAAAGCCCAGGCCTGCACGCCAGCCGCTGATGGCCAGGTGGGTCCAGATTTCGCCGCTGCGCACCAGCTCGACGCCCGCGCTTACCACTGCGCTAGGTGCCGGCAGGATACGCGTCGACAGCCAGCCAGCGCTGACCGCCAGTTGCCATATGGCCAACAGCAGCACTGGCAGCGCCCACGGCGCCAGGCGCTGGGTCAGGTTGGAAGAAGTTGCACGACTCATGGCCAGGCCCTCAGCTCTGCGACACAGATTTGGGCAGGATGTCGTTGGCCACCATTTCGCCGAACGGGCTTACATAACCACCGGTTTTCGGCTGCTCTGGGCGCTGCACATCAAGGTGCGGGAACAGCAGCTCCGCCACGCGGTAAGACTCTTCCAGGTGTGGATAACCCGAGAAGATGAAGGTATCGATACCCAAGTCGGCATATTCCTTAACCCGTGCTGCCACGGTGGGGCCATCGCCCACCAGTGCGGTGCCCGCCCCGCCACGTACCAGGCCAACACCTGCCCACAGGTTGGGGCTGACCTCCAGGTTGTCGCGGTTGCCGCCGTGCAGGGCAGCCATGCGTTGCTGGCCCACCGAATCGAAACGCGCCAGCGAGGCCTGGGCGCGGGAGATGGTGTCATCGTCAAGGTGCGAGATCAGGCGCTCGGCAGCGGCCCAAGCCTCTTCGTTGGTTTCCCGCACGATCACGTGCAGGCGGATACCGAAGCGTACTTCGCGCCCTTGAGCAGCCGCTTTTTCGCGCACCTGTGCGATCTTCTCGGCAACGGCTGCCGGTGGCTCGCCCCAGGTCAGGTACAGCTCGACCTGCTCGGCCGCCAGGTCCTGAGCGGCCTCGGACGAGCCGCCGAAATACAGCGATGGGCGTGGTTGCTGAATCGGCGGGTAGAGCAGCTTGGCGCCTTTTACCTGGATGTGCTTACCGTCGTAATCGACGTTTTCGCCTTCCAGCACCTTGCGCCAGATACGGGTGAACTCGACCGAGGCTTCGTAGCGCTCCTGGTGGTTCAGGTGCAGGCCGTCACCCGCCAGCTCGTCCGGATCACCACCGGTCACCAGGTTGAATAGCGCACGGCCATTGGACAAGCGATCGAGGGTGGCCGCCTGACGTGCTGCCACGGTCGGCGAAATGATGCCCGGGCGCAGGGCTACAAGGAACTTCAGGCGCTGGGTCACGGGGATCAGCGACGCGGCCACCAGCCAGGAGTCCTCGCAGGAACGCCCGGTCGGGATCAGCACCCCACCAAAACCAAGGCGGTCAGCAGCCTGCGCGATCTGCTGCAGGTAACCGTGGTCGACCGCACGTGCGCCTTCGGAAGTGCCCAGGTACTTGCCGTCACCGTGGGTGGGGAGGAACCAGAAAATGTTAAGGCTCATTGGAGTCGTCTCCTCAAGGGTGGCTCTAGCCGGAGCGGCGCCCCGGCACTGGCAGTCAATCAAGGCGCGCTAGCGACTTTGGCAGGGGGTGTCCAGATCACGTCCTTGATGCTCAGCGGCTTGGGTATCAGCTTGAGCGCCTGGAAGGTGTCGGCGATCTTCTGTTGCGCGGCCACCACCTCTGGGGTCAGCGGCGCAGCGCCGTAGCCTTGGCGTTTGACAGAGGTCAGGGTGATGCCGGCAGGCAGGCCGAGCAGCGGGGCAACCTGGTCGGTCACCTCCTGCGGGTTGGCCTGGGACCATTCACCCACGGCGCGCACTTCCTCGATCACGGTGTTGATCACCGCTGGGTGCTGTGTCGCATAGTTGCGGGTGGCGAGGTAGAACTGGTGGTTGTCGACCAGGCCCTTGCCGTCACGCAGGGTGCGCGCTTGCAGCTGCTGCTCGGCGGCGGCCTGGTAAGGGTCCCAGATCACCCAGGCATCCACGCTGCCGCGCTCGAAGGCGGCGCGGGCGTCGGCTGGCGGCAGGTAGACAGGCTGGATGTCGCTGTACTTGAGGCCGGCGTCTTCCAGGGCGCGGACCAGCAGGTAGTGCACGTTGGAGCCTTTGTTGAGGACGACCTTTTTACCCTTGAGGTCCTTCACCGACTGGATCGGCGAGCCCTTGGGCACCAGGATCGCTTCGCTGTGCGGCGCTGGCGGCTCGTAGGCCACGTAGAGCAGGTCGGCGCCAGCGGCCTGAGCGAACACAGGAGGCGTCTCGCCGGTTACGCCGAAATCGATGGAGCCGACGTTCAGCCCTTCAAGCAGCTGCGGGCCGCCGGGGAATTCGGTCCATTGCACCTGTACTCCCTGCTCGGCCAGACGCTTCTCCAGCGTGCCCTTGGCCTTGAGCAGCACCAAGGTGCCGTATTTCTGGTAACCGATACGCAGGCTCTCGGCCTGGGCTTGGGTAATGGCGCCGAAGGACACAGCCGCCGCAAACAGGGCGACCAGACCACGACGCAAGAAGACTGTGCGCATGGCGCTCTCCTGTGCGAATGGGGTTCGGGTTGCACCTGCTTGCCTCGTTAACGGGCGAGTAAGGTGGTGAAGCGGGTAATGCCGTTCAGATGCTCCAGCGAGCGCTGATCAGACGTTCGTTCAGTACGCCAGGGGCCACGGGGCGCGGCCGACGGGCCAGGGCGACGTGGAAGGTTTCCAGCGAGTCGTGCAGGCGTTCTTCCAGCGCCTGTACCAACTGCGCGGGCTTTGTACCTTCTGCGTAAGCCACCTGGCTGTCGTCGGCAAAGATCCCTTGCAGGGTCTCTTGTGCCTTGAGTGCCGACAGCACCGGCTTCAATGCGTAATCCACCGCCAGCATGTGGGCGATGCTGCCGCCAGTGGCGATGGGCAACACGATCTTGTGGGCCAGGGCGCGCTCGGGCAGCAGGTCAAGCAAGGTTTTCAGGGCACCGGAAAACGAAGCCTTGTACACCGGGGTGGAGACGATCAGGCCATCGGCCTGGGCCACCAGCTGCTGAAAGTGTTGCACATGCGGGCTGTCGAAGCGGGCATGCAGCAGGTCTTCGGCGGGAAAGTCACGCACCTGGAATGTCACCACTTCAACGCCGCGATCCTGCAGCCACTGGCGCGAACGCTCGAGCAGCACGCCGGAGCGTGAACGGAGACTTGGGCTACCACCGATTGAGACGACCAGCATTGCTGCGCTTCCTTGTGTTCTGTTGGAGGAGACATTAACAGCTGCTACATATATCTAGAAATCATATTTTTTCATTTGTTTATTCCATTATTGTCTTTACCCATAAAGACCTCCTCGCGGGCGCGCCCGCTCCCACCGTTTTTTACAG
This sequence comes from Pseudomonas sp. 22515, assembly GCF_052044625.1. NCBI lineage: Bacteria > Pseudomonadati > Pseudomonadota > Gammaproteobacteria > Pseudomonadales > Pseudomonadaceae > Pseudomonas > Pseudomonas sp. 22515. The sequence goes on along the minus strand of NZ_JBQENN010000007.1, from coordinate 67,495 downwards.
GCATAAAAAAGGGCCGTCGAAACGGCCCGAAAATCCCTGCTTGGCTAAGAGCAATGCAACGAGGAATCCATTAACGATTGGGTTGAGGGGTCAGGCGCAGATAGGGTTTGACCGCCCGGTAACCTTTGGGGAAGCGCTGCTTGATCTCCTCCTCGTCTTTGAGCGAAGGCACGATCACCACTTCATCGCCGTCCTGCCAGTTACCCGGTGTGGCAACCTTGTGGTTGTCGGTCAGCTGCAGCGAGTCGATCACCCGCAGAATTTCGTTGAAGTTGCGCCCGGTACTGGCCGGGTAGGTAATGGTCAGGCGCACCTTTTTATTCGGGTCGATGATGAACAGCGAGCGCACGGTCAGGGTGTCGCTGGCGTTCGGGTGGATCAGGTCGTAAAGGTCGGACACTTTGCGGTCAGCGTCAGCAATGATCGGGAAGTTGACCACGGTATTCTGTGTTTCGTTGATGTCATCGATCCACTTGTGATGCGAGTCGACCGGGTCCACCGACAGGGCGATGGCCTTGACCCCGCGCTTGGCAAATTCGTCCTTCAGCTTGGCGGTCAGGCCCAACTCGGTGGTGCACACCGGGGTGAAGTCGGCCGGGTGGGAGAACAACACCCCCCAGCTGTTGCCCAGCCACTCGTGGAAGCGGATCTTGCCTTCGCTGGAATCCTGTTCGAAATCGGGGGCGATATCGCCGAGTTTGAGGCTCATGGGCTGCGGCTCCTGGGCTGGGTTCTGTACCGTATGGGCTCAATTTGCCTGCATTCAGTTAAAAATAAAAAGAATAAATAACGATTTATTTATAACCATAACGCATACGAACTAGCAGGCACAAAAAAGCCTCGCACTAGGCGAGGCTTTCTTTGTGGCTACGACTTACAGGAAGCTGTAAGTGTAGTTCACGATGAAGCGAGCCTGATCCTGGTCGGCACTGCTCTCACCGGCACCACGGTACACGCCTTGGCGCAGGCTGAAGCCCAAGCCTTTGAGGGCACCTTCCTGGAGGGTGTAGTCGATGCGCGCATCGCGTTCCCATTCATTGTAGGTACCGCTGCCCGACTTGTTGCGGATATCGTCACCACGCAGGTAAGCAACCGATGCCTTCAGGCCTGGCACACCCAGCGCCGCGAAGTCATAGGAGTACTGACCGAAGGTGGTGTTTTCACCAGCACGGGCGAACTGGTTGATCATGCTGTCGGTGAACAGGTAGAAGCTGGAGCCGCCAGCACCTTCCGAGGTGCCGCTGTCGTTGCTCAGGCTGCCCTGGTTCAACCATACGAAGCCACCGTCGTCACCCACTTGCTGGTGACCGAGCATCAGCGCGTGGCCACCCAAGGTATAGGTGAACATGGCGGACCAGGTCTTGTTGTCGATCTCGCCGGTGTTTTTGGCGTAGCCACCGTTGTTGTTGAAGTTGTAAGCGCTGTCGTTGCCATTCTTGCCGTCGCTGCTGCTGTCGAAGTAGCGCAGGTCGGTCTTGAACGACTGGTCGTCAGCGATCTTGAACACGTGGGTCGCGCCCAGGAAGTGCTGCTTGTAGAAGTCTTCCAGGTTCGAGTAGTAGTACTGCAGGGTCAGGTCTGGAGTGAGCTTGTAGTCCAGGCCACCATAGCGGAACTTGTTGCTCTCGGCATTGGAACCGGCGACAGACAGACCGGTACGGTTGCTCGAAGCACGGCCCATGGCGTGGGTCAGCTGACCCGCGTTGATGGTCAGGTTATCGATTTCCTTCGACTGGATGGTGCCACCCTCGAAGGTTTGTGGCAGCAGACGACCATCGTTGGAAACCAGGATCGGCAGGTTCGGTGCGAGCGCGCTACCGAAATGCGCTTCGGTCTTGGAGAAGCGCGCCTTGGCATTGGCACCGAAACGAGCCCACTGGGCTGCAGAACCTTTGCCGTCATCCGGGAAGAAGCCGGACTTGTGGTAACCCTCGCCACCATCCAGGTGAATACCCCACAGCGCTTGGGCATCAACACCGAAGCCTACGGTGCCTTGGGTAAAGCCCGAGATGTAGTCGAGCTTGAAGCCCTGGCCCGACTCACGCTGATCCGGGCGCTCCGCACCAGGTCTTGCGTGATCTTCACGGTTGTCGTTGTTGAAGTACATGGTGCGCGAGCTGAGCGACAGTTTGCTGTCCTCAACGAAACCGGCAGCGCCTGCTTGTTGGGCGAGAACCCCCAGTGCCACGGCCAGAGCCAGGCTGGACTTGTACATGTTTTGCTCCTCTACGTTCTAATTTTTGTGTATCTCTGGCGGAGGGGTCTGATGCCCCGCTCACCGGGATGGGCGATTTAGTCCCAAAGCGTGACTATTAAGTCAATCGTTTCTAAACGTTTCGCGACTTTGGTCTAAGACGCCACCTGCGCTACAGGATAATGACAATCCTATAAATCCAAAATGACCGTTTTATGAATTTGTAAGACTTTTAAGGAATATATTAGAAACCTTTACTGCAATTCGTTGTAGCTACGACTCGTTTAATAACTTTTGGTTATTTGCAAACGTTTGCTCATAACCTAATGCCAAATCGTTCTATCGGGCCTAGAACGCCTCGCACGCCTCGCTGATTTCGCCACGGGTCATGGCGCACTCACCCCTTGTTCGCCTGCGAAACGCCTGGCTTTAAAGCGTTTGGCTCCTAAGCTAATGCAAAAAAGTTATTTATTTTAATTTTCTTAGATCATTTAGCCTTCTCGTCATCCAACCCGACTTGCCTGACGAGAGGTTCAACCATGATCCCGCACGCTCCGCTGCGCCTGTTCGCCGCCCTGACCCTCGCCAGCACCAGCTGGTTGGCCCAGGCAGCCGACCTGACAGTGGCCTACCAGACCACTGTCGACCCGGCCAAAGTGGCACAGGTCGATGGCGACTACGAAAAAGCCAGCAAGGCCAGCATCGACTGGCGCAAATTTGATAACGGCGCAGACGTGATCACTGCCGTGGCCAGCGGCGACGTGCAGATCGGCTACCTGGGCTCCAGCCCGCTGGCCGCTGCCGCCACCCGCAAGCTGCCGGTTGAAACCTTCCTCATCGCCACCCAGATTGGCGCGGGTGAAGCGTTGGTGGCCCGTGACAGCATCAAGTCGCCGCAAGACCTGATCGGCAAGAAGGTCGCCGTCCCGTTCGTGTCCACCGGGCATTACAGCCTGCTTGCCGCACTGAAAAGCTGGAATATCGACCCTTCCAAGGTACAGATCCTCAACCTGGCGCCGCCGGCCATCATTGCCGCCTGGAAGCGCGGCGACATCGATGCGACCTACGTGTGGGACCCGGCCCTGGGCGTGGCCAAGGAAAACGGCAAGGTCCTGATCACCTCCGGCGAACTGGCCCAGAAAGGCGCGCCTACCTTCGATGCCTGGATCGTGCGCAAGGACTTCGCCGAGAAACACCCTGATGTGGTCAAGGCCTTTGCCAAAGTCACCCTCGATGCCTACGCCGACTACCGCAAGGACCCGAAAGCCTGGCTGGCCGACAAGGGCAACGTAGACAAGCTGGTGAAGCTGTCCGGTGCCAAGGCCAGCGACATCCCGGTGCTGCTGGAGGGCAACGTCTACCCGCTGGCCGCTGACCAGGCCAACGCCCTGGGCGCGCCGACCACCCAAGCGCTGACGGACACCGCCAACTTCCTCAAGCAGCAAGGCAAAGTCGAAGCAGTGCTGCCGGACTACTCGCCGTACGTCAGCGCCAAGTTCCTTCCAAACTGATCCGGAGCCCGTCATGGCCTTGCTCGAGCTGGAGCGCATCAGCGCACAGTACCCAGGCGCCAGCACCCCGGTGCTGGCCGACATCAACCTGAGCCTGGGACCACGCCAACTGCTGGTGGCCCTGGGGCCTTCCGGCAGCGGCAAGACCTCACTGCTCAACCTGATCGCCGGCTTCGTCGCCCCCAGTGGCGGTGACATCACCCTCGATGGTGTGCCGGTGCAGGGCCCCGGTGCAGAACGCGGCGTGGTGTTCCAGGACGATGCCCTGCTGCCATGGCAGAACGTGCTGGGCAACGTCGCCTTCGGCCTCGAACTGGCTGGCGTACCCCGCGCCCAGCGTGAGGCCAAGGCCCGCGAAATGCTCACCCTGGTCGACCTCGATGGCTTCGGCGAACGGCGTATCTGGCAATTGTCCGGTGGCCAGAAGCAGCGCGTGGGCCTTGCCCGGGCGCTGGCGGCTGCCCCTCGGGTACTGCTGATGGATGAACCGTTCGGTGCCCTCGATGCCTTCACCCGTGAGCAGATGCAAGAGCTGCTATTGCAAGTTTGGCAACGCACCGCCAAGCCGGTGTTCCTGATTACCCACGACATCGAAGAAGCGGTGTTCCTCGCCAGCGAACTGGTACTGCTGGCGCCCAACCCGGGACGCGTAGTGGAACGCCTGCAGCTGAACTTCGGCCAGCGCTATGCCGCTGGCGAATCGGCCCGGGCCATCAAGTCCGATCCAGCCTTCATCGAAACCCGCGAGCATGTGCTGGCGCGGGTGTTTTCCCAACGCCAAAGCCTGCAGGAGCGCGCATGAGCAGCCTGGACCTGCCGGTCGCCGGCAAACACAACACCCAAACCCGGCCAGCCGCCACGCTACGCCACCCACTGTCCACCCGCTGGATCAGCACCCTGACCCTGGCCAGCCTGCTACTGGCCTGGTGGCTGGTGACGGCTGCCGGTTGGGTAGAGCCCCTGTTCCTGCCCTCGCCCGGCGACATCCTGGCCAAGGCATGGACCTTGCTGACCCAAGGCTACATGGATGCCAGCCTGGGGCAGCACCTGAGCGCAAGCCTGGGCCGCATCGGCCTGGCGCTGGTGGCTGCGACCCTGACCGCAATACCCGTCGGCATCGCTATCGGCTACAACCGCGTAGCCCGCGGCATTCTCGACCCGCTGATCGAGTTCTACCGGCCCATCCCGCCGCTGGCCTACCTGCCGCTGATCGTCATCTGGTGCGGTATCGGCGAGTTGTCGAAAGTGCTGCTGATCTACCTGGCAATCTTCGCCCCCATCGCCATTGCCACAGCCACCGGTGTGCGCACGGTAGATCCGGCCAAGCTGCGCGCGGCGCAGTCGCTGGGCGCAAGCAAGGCCCAACTGATCCGCCACGTCATTTTGCCCAGTGCATTGCCTGACATCCTTACCGGCATCCGCATTGGCCTGGGGGTCGGCTGGTCGACCCTGGTGGCTGCCGAACTGATCGCCGCCACCAGCGGCCTGGGCTTCATGGTGCAATCGGCGGCGCAGTTTCTGGTCACCGACGTGGTGGTGCTGGGCATCCTGCTGATCGCCCTGATCGCCTTCGCTCTGGAAATGAGCCTGCGTGCCCTGCAACGCAAGCTGGTGCCCTGGCATGGGCAGATTCACTGAATTCCATTGTCCACGCCAGCACACTGGCGCCCGATTGAAGAGACCGACATGAGCCTGACCATCACTCCCCTAAGCCCAGCACTCGGCGCCCAGATCAGCGGCGTGGACATCAGCCGCGATATCAGCGCAGAAGAGCGCGATGCCATCGAACAGGCACTGCTCCAGCACCAGGTGCTGTTCCTCCGCGACCAGCCGATCAACCCGGAACAGCAGGCGCGCTTTGCCGCACGCTTCGGCGACCTGCACATCCACCCGATTTACCCCAACGTGCCGGACACCCCGCAGGTGCTGGTGCTCGACACGGCGGTTACCGATGTGCGCGACAACGCCGTGTGGCACACCGACGTGACCTTTTTGCCGACCCCGGCACTGGGCGCGGTACTCAGCGCCAAGCAATTGCCTGCTTACGGTGGCGATACCCTTTGGGCCAGCGGCATTGCGGCCTTCGAGGCCTTGTCGGCGCCGCTGCGTGAAATGCTGGGCGGGCTGACCGCTACCCACGACTTCACCAAGTCGTTCCCGCTGGAGCGCTTTGGCACCACGCCGGAAGACCTGACGCGCTGGGAGGCCACCCGGCGCAACAACCCACCGCTGTCGCACCCGGTGGTGCGCACGCATCCGGTGAGCGGGCGCAAGGCGTTGTTCGTCAATGAAGGGTTCACTACACGCATCAATGAACTGAGCGAACTGGAAAGCGATGCGCTGCTGAGGCTGCTGTTCGCCCATGCGACGCGACCGGAGTTCAGCATTCGCTGGCGTTGGCAGGAGCATGACGTGGCGTTCTGGGACAACCGCGTGACCCAGCATTTTGCGGTGGATGACTACCGGCCGAACCGGCGGGTGATGCACCGGGCGACCATCCTTGGGGATGCACCTTTCTAGCGGTTGCCTGTCTGGCCTCTTCGCGGGCTTG
>NZ_JBQENN010000007.1:0-61223 GCF_052044625.1 Pseudomonas sp. 22515 | reverse complement strand
GGGAGCGGGCAAGCCCGCGAAGAGGCCAGGACAGGAGACCTTGGTCAGCGAACCAGGTGCAGGTACTGCATGTGCCGCTCGTACTGGTCGAGGATGTCGTTGATGATCTGCTCCTTGCTGTAGCCCACCAGGTCATAGTTCTGGCTGCCTTCGCTCAGGTGCACCTCCGCCCGGTAATAGCGGCGGTTCTTCAACTCCTGCGTACCCAGCCCCCCCAAGGCGAACGATGGTGTGAAATAGCCACGCATCTGCACTTGGTAAATGAACGGCTGTTCCTCGCCATGGCCAATCTTCAGGCTGACGTTGTCATGGCTAGGGTCGTCCTGGGTAATCAGCACCAGGCCTTTCTGCTCGAACACTTCACGCACATCGGCAATCGCCGGGCGCACCACATCATCCATGAAACGGTACACCTCATCACGTGACGGGAAGTGCACCGCCTGGCTCAGGCGCTGGCGCCAGCCGCCACGGCCGCGACGCGACTGGGCGAACGGGGCCAGCGAGTGCATCTGCGCGATCTGCCGCTGCGACTCCAGGTAGAACGCCTTGTGCAGCCCCCACATCATGCACAGCAGAATGAGCGAGAACGGCAGCGACGTCAGCACCACTGCCGACTTCAGCGAATCAATGCTGCCAGCGAACAACAGCGCACTGGTGATCAGTGCAGTCATCGCCCCCCAAAAGATACGCAGCCAGTTCGGCCCATCTTCATCAGCGTCACCGCCCTTGGCCGACAAGGTCGACAGCACCACGGTGCCCGAGTCGGCCGAGGTGACGAAGAACACGAAGCTGATGAACACCGTGGTGGCGATGACTGCCTTGCTCCAGGGGTAGGTTTCCAGCAGCAGGTACAGGCTCATCGACGGGTTATCCAGCGCCGACTGGCCCAGTGCGGTCATGCCGTGGTTGATCACCTGGTCCAAGGCGCTGTTGCCGAAGATCGACATCCACGCCAGGGTGAAGCCCAGCGGAATCAGCAGCACGCCAAAGACGAACTCGCGGATGGTACGGCCACGGGAGATGCGGGCGATGAACAGGCCCACGAACGGCGCCCAGGCAATCCACCAGGCCCAGTAGAACACGGTCCAGCCGCCCAGCCAGCCGCGGTTTTCACCATAGGCATACACGTCGAAGCTCTTGCGCGGCAACGCACCCAGGTAGTCGCCCAGGTTCTGGATCAGCGTGTTGAACAGGTGCTGGGTAGGCCCGGCGAACAGCACGAACAGCAGCAGCGCACAGGCCAGGAACAGGTTGATGTCGCTCATCACCCGCACCCCCTTCTCCACCCCGGCCACGGCTACGGCCACAGCCGCGCCCATCATCAGGGTGATGAGGATCACCTGCACCCACTGGCTGTGGCTGATGCCGAACAGGTAGTCCAGACCGGCGTTCAGATGCAGCACCCCAAAGCCCATGTCGGCGCCCAGGCCGAACACCGTGGCGATGATGCCGAAGCCATCCACCGCATAACCGATCGGGCCGTTGATGCGCTTGCCAATCAGCGGGTACAGCGCCGAACGCAGGGCCAGCGGCAGGTTATGCCGGTAGGCGAAATAGGCCAATGCCATGCCGACGAAGGCGAACACCCCCCAGCCATGCAGGCCCCAGTGCAGGAACAGGATCTGCATCGCCTGGCGCCCGGCCTCGACCGTGCCGGCTTCGCCTTGGGGCGGTTGCAGCATGTGGGTCAGCGGTTCGGAGACACAGAAGAAGAACAGCGTGATGCTGATGCCGGCGGCGAACAGCATGCCTGCCCACGACAGGTAGCTGAACTCGGGTTCGTCGTGGTCGGCACCGAGTTTGATCTTGCCATAGCCAGACAAGGCGGTGACCACCACGAAGACCAGGTACAGCGTCATCGCCAGCATGTAGTACCAGCCGACCGTGTTGGCCGCCCAGTTCTGCGCCGCCAGCAACCAGTCACCTGCGGCTTGCGGGTTGGAGATGACTACCAGGCCAAAGATGAGGATGAAACTCGCCGCAAAGTAGAACACCGGGGGGTTCATGCGGATTTTGCCGTTGGCAGCGGAAGGGTTCGGTGCACTCATAGGGCGTGCACCTCGTCGAATGACGTGAGGTTCGGAATGAACGGGTTCAGCAAAGGAATCCTCCTGTTGAACACCGGCAGCGGACCAGCGTTTTTCATTGAACAAGCGTTCAAGTTAAACATGGATCGGATTTCAATGCGAATTGGGGCGCCGATTGGTGTCGTCCTGTTCCGGCCTCTTTGCGGGTGGACCCGCACCTACATTTGGTACGTTCGGTGTAGGCGCGGGCTTGCCCGCGGAGAGGCCGGCACAGGCAATTGCACTGCTGGATCAGTTCTTGTCCTGGCAATCCAGCTGCAGGTTGGCCTGAGTAATGTTGCTTTCAGCCGGCACACTGCGCGTCAGCCACACATTACCGCCAATGGTCGAACCCTTACCGATGGTAATACGCCCCAGCACCGTGGCCCCGGCATAGATCACCACATCGTCCTCGACGATCGGGTGGCGTGGCAGGCCTTTATGCAGCGTACCCGACTCATCGCTGGGGAAACGCTTGGCGCCCAGGGTCACCGCCTGGTAGATGCGCACGCGCTCGCCGATGATCGCGGTTTCACCAATGACCACACCCGTACCATGATCGATGAAGAAGCTCGGGCCGATCTGCGCCCCCGGGTGAATGTCTATACCGGTGGCCGAATGCGCCAGCTCCGAACTGATCCGCGCCAGCAGCGGCAGCCCTGCCTTGTACAGGTGATGCGCCAGCCGGTGGTGGATGATCGCCAGGATGCCCGGGTAGCACAGCAGCACTTCATCGACGCTGCGCGCTGCCGGGTCGCCGTGGTAGGCGGCCAGCACATCGGTGTCGAGCAGAATGCGCAGTTCCGGTAGCGCAGCTGCAAAGCCCTGGATCAGGCTCAGCGCACGGGCGTCGACGCCCGCCAGCTCGGCCTTGCTTTGCCGTGCCGCGTAGCGAAGTTCAAGACGAGCCTGGGCCAGCAAGGCGGTCAGCGCGGCATCCAGGGTATGGCCGACGTAGAAGTCTTCACTTTCTTCGCGCAGGTCGACTGGCCCCAGGCGCATGGGGAACAGCGCCCCGCACAGTTGCTCCAGAATCTGTCGCATCGCTTCACGCGACGGCAGCTCGCGCCCGCCCTGCTCGCCAATACTGCGGCCATTACGGGTGCGCCATTGCTCACGGGCCCCGCGCAGGCCAGTGACAATGCTCTGCAACTGCCAATGCGCGGATGAAGGTTGTTCGCTCACGGTGTTCTCCTGCCGTATAGGCCATCTGATTTTGTTGCCAGGCCCGCGAAAAGGCCGAACCTGCCTGCTGCAATCCACTTTACGGCAAATCTGAGGCTTGGAAAAAACAACGCTTTATTCCATCCTGCACTAAGTCAGGCATAAGCCGCGATGACGGAGTGGGTATCGTCGCCTACCCTCAAAGCAGCCAGCACCTGGCGCAAATCAAAAAAGGAATATTAAAGTTATTTTTTAGTATTTCCCGGCCTAATCAGCCAACCCTATAGTCGCCACCTCACTACCTAGACAACAAGCGCGGGGCTCTGACATGTCGAAATTCGCCAAACCGCTACTCAACGCCAGCCTGGCCCTTCTGCTGGGTGCCGGCCTGCTCAGCCAGGCTTTCGCCGGCGAGCAATTGAAGACCATTCAGGAAAAAGGCGTCATCAACGTCGGCCTCGAGGGCACCTACCCGCCATTCAGCTTCCAGGACGAAAACGGCAAACTGACCGGCTTCGAAGTGGAGCTGTCCGAGCTGCTGGCCAAGGAGCTGGGGGTCAAGGCCAAGATCCAGCCGACCAAGTGGGACGGCATCCTCGCCGCGCTGGAATCCAAACGCCTGGATGTAGTGGTCAATCAGGTGACCATTTCCGAAGAGCGCAAGAAAAAGTACGACTTCTCCGAGCCCTACACTGTCTCCGGCATCCAGGCACTGATCCTGAAAAAGAAAGCCGAGCAGCTGAACATCAAGGGCGCACAGGACCTGGCCGGCAAAAAGGTCGGCGTAGGCCTTGGCACCAACTACGAACAGTGGGTGAAAAAGGACGTGCCGCAAGCCGATGTGCGCACCTATGAAGACGACCCAAGCAAGTTCGCTGACCTGCGCAACGGCCGTATCGACGCCATCCTGATCGACCGCCTGGCGGCGCTGGAATACGCGCAAAAAGCCAAGGACACCCAACTTGCTGGCGATGCCTTCTCGCGCCTGGAAAGCGGCGTGGCCCTGCGCAAAGGTGAGCCGGAACTGTTGGCAGCCATCAACAAGGCCATCGACAAGCTAAAAGCTGACGGCACGCTGGCCAAGCTGTCCGAGAAGTACTTCGGTGCCGATGTCACCAAATGATCGCTGAAAGCCTGCAACTCGTTGTCGATTCCGCGCCCTTCCTGCTGAAGGGCGCGGGTTATACGGTGCTGCTCAGTGTCGGCGGCATGTTCTTCGGTCTGGTGCTGGGCTTTGCCCTGGCGCTGATGCGGTTGTCGAAGATTCTGCCGCTGAACTGGCTGGCGCGGGTCTACGTGTCGTTCTTCCGCGGCACGCCGCTGCTGGTGCAGCTGTTCGTGATCTATTTCGGCATGCCGCAAATCGGCATCGAGCTCGACCCAATCCCCGCTTCGCTGATCGGCCTGTCGCTGAACATGGCGGCCTACATCTGCGAGATCCTGCGCGCAGCCATTTCCTCGATCGACCGTGGCCAATGGGAAGCAGCCGCCAGCATCGGCATGACCCGCGTGCAAGCCATGCGCCGGGCGATCCTGCCACAGGCCTTGCGCACCGCGTTGCCACCGCTGGGCAACAGCTTCATCTCGTTGGTAAAGGACACTGCCCTGGCGGCAACCATCCAGGTGCCCGAGCTGTTCCGCCAAGCCCAGCTGATTACTGCGCGCACGTTCGAAGTGTTCACCATGTACGTGGCGGTCGCGGTCATCTACTGGGTGCTGTGCAGCATCCTTGCGCACTTCCAGAACCGCATGGAAGCGCGGGTCAACCAGCATGACCAGGAGCATTGAGCATGATTGAAGTCAAAGGCCTGACCAAGCGGTTCAAGGGCCAGACCGTGCTCAACGGTATCGACCTGACCGTGCAGCCCGGTGAAGTGGTGGCCATCATCGGCCCCAGTGGCTCGGGCAAAACCACCTTCTTGCGCTGCCTTAACCTGCTGGAAACCCCCGATGCCGGGCAGATCCAGATCGGCGCCATCAGCATCGATGCCAACCGCCCTTTGGGCGGGCAGCAGGGTGCGATTCGCCGTTTGCGCCAGCAAGCCGGGTTCGTGTTCCAGAACTTCAACCTGTTCCCCCATCGCACTGCCCTGGAGAACGTGATCGAGGGGCCGGTGATCGTCAAGAAGACGCCTCGCGAACAGGCCATCGAGCTCGGCCGGCGCCTGCTGGCCAAAGTCGGCCTGGCGGGCAAGGAAGACGCCTACCCACGGCGCCTGTCCGGCGGCCAGCAGCAACGCGTGGCCATCGCCCGTGCCCTGGCCATGGAACCAGAGGTAATCCTGTTCGACGAACCGACCTCGGCGCTGGACCCGGAGCTGGTCGGTGAAGTATTGGCGACCATCCGCGGCCTGGCCGAGGAAAAGCGCACCATGATCATCGTCACCCACGAGATGAGCTTTGCCCGGGACGTGGCGAACCGGGTGATCTTCTTCGACAAGGGCGTGATCGTGGAGCAGGGCGAAGCAAAGGCGCTGTTCGCGGCGCCGAAGGAAGAACGTACCCGGCAGTTCTTGCGCAAGTTCCTCGGGACTGCGGCCTCCGAGTAAACCTGTTCCGGCCCTTTCGCGAGTAAACCCGCTCCTACAGTGAATGCACAGATCTTGAGGCATCTGTGTAGGAGCGGGTTTACCCGCGAAGAGCCCGGCACGTCTGTAACATATCCCCTTCTATAAATATTCCAAAAAGTTAGTTCATAAAATTTTTATAAATCATTAGGGTATATAAACCGGACCACCGGACCAGCACACATCTGTCGCGATCAGCTGTAGCGACATAACTATTTTGTGAGGTCAGGAATGGTCAGGATCACAATCACCCCAGTGCGTAACGCCAGGGCATTGAGTGCAGCCAAGGAGCGGCACTGATGCCCAGCCAAGCCAACACCCAATTCCATAGCGATCTCGACAGCTCGCCCCCGCTGCTGCCGGCCAAGGTACTGCGCAACGACGCCGAAGCCCTGCAAGCGGCCCGCGAACTGGCCAAGGTCGCCCGTGAGCAAGCTGCCCGGCGCGACCAGCAACGCAAACTGCCCTGGGCCGAAATCGAACTGTTTACCCGCAGCGGTCTGGGCAGCATCAGCGTACCCAAGGCCTACGGTGGCCCCGACGTATCGTTCGCAACGGTCGCCGAAGTGTTCCGCCTGATCAGCGCCGCCGACCCCGCCCTGGGGCAGATCCCGCAGAACCAGTTCGGCATGCTGCAACTGCTGCGCCTGACGGCCAGCGAGGCGCAGCAAGCGCGGATCTTTCGCAGCGTGCTCGACGGCTGGCGCATCGGCAATGCCGGGCCTGAGCGTGGCACCAGGGATACCCTCACCCTCAAGGCCCGAATCACGCGCGCCGGCGACAGCTACCGCATAAGTGGCGAGAAGTTCTACTCCACCGGTGCCTTGTTCGCCCATTGGGTGGCGGTAAAAGCCCTCGACGACGAAGGCCGCCAGCGCCTGGCATTCGTGCGCCGGGGCAGCCCGGGGTTGCGCATTGTCGATGACTGGTCCGGGTTCGGCCAGCGCACCACCGCCAGCGGTACCGTGCTGCTGGACCAGGTGCCGGTGGACGCGGAACTGGTAATCGACAACTGGCGCCAGCGCGATATCCCCAACATTCAGGGCGCCGCTTCGCAGCTGATCCAGGCGGCGATCGATGCTGGCATCGCCGAAGCAGCTATCGATGATGCGATCACCTTCGTGCGCGAAAAGTCCCGGCCGTGGATTGAAGCCAACGTCGACCGTGCCAGTGACGACCCTTATGTAATTGCCGACATCGGCCGCCTGAAACTCGAGCTGCACGCCGCCGAAGCGCTGTTGCGCAAAGCTGCTCGGGTACTCGACGAGGTCAACGCTGCGCCTATCGACGCAGCCAGTGCGGCACGTGCCTCGATTGCGGTGGCCGAGGCCAAGGTGCTGACTACCGAAATTGCCCTGCAGGCCAGCGAAAAGCTGTTCGAGCTGGCCGGCAGCCGCGCCACCCTTGCCGAGTTCAACCTCGACCGCCACTGGCGAAATGCTCGGGTGCACACCCTGCACGACCCGGTGCGCTGGAAGTACCACGCGGTGGGCGCTTACCACCTTAATGGCACCCTGCCTGCACGGCATTCCTGGATCTGATTTGCTGCCTTTGGGGCTGCTGCGCAGCCCTTCGCGGGCTTGCCCGCTCCCACAGGATTGCCACCGCCTGAACGGGCATCACTTCACCTGTGGGAGCGGGTAAGCCCGCGAAGGGCCACAAAGCGGCCCCCCGGAGAACTCCATGACAATCGCTATCATCACCAGCGACGCCCAAGCCCTGGCCGTCGCCGAAGACATCGCCCAACAACTGCGCCGCGACAGCGCCTTGCGCGACCGCGAGCGCCGCCTGCCGCTGGCCGAACTCGAGCTGTTCACCCGCTCCGGCCTGTGGGCCATCAGCGTGCCCAAAGCCTTCGGCGGTGCCGGCGTATCCAACGTCACCCTGGCCAAGGTCATCGCCCGTATCGCGCAGGCCGACGGTTCGCTCGGGCAGATTCCGCAGAATCATTTCTACGGTCTGGAAGTGCTGCGGGTAAACGGCAGCCCCGAACAGCAACAGCGCCTGTACGCCGAGGTGCTGGCCGGCCGCCGTTTCGGCAATGCCCTGGCTGAGCTGGGCACCAAGACCGCCCACGAGCGCACCACCCGCCTGAGCCGTGACGGCGACGGTTTCCGCATCAACGGGCGCAAGTTCTATTCCACAGGCGCCATCTATGCCCAGCGCATTCCAACCTCGGTCGTGGATGAACAAGGTATACAACAGTTGGCCTTCGTCCCGGCCGACAGCCAGGGGCTGCAGGTGATCGACGACTGGAGCGGCTTCGGCCAGCGCACCACCGGCAGCGGTTCGGTGGTGTTCGATAACGTGTACGTCAGCGCAGCGGACGTGGTGCCGTTCCAGAGCGCCTTCGAGCGCCCCACCCCGGTCGGCCCGCTGGCGCAGATCCTCCATGCCGCCATCGACACCGGTATTGCCCGCGCCGCCTATGAAGACGCCCTGCACTTCGTGCGCACCCGCAGCCGTCCGTGGGTCGACTCCGGCCTGGACAAGGCCACGGATGACCCGCTGACGCTGAAAAGCTTCGGCCATCTGGCGGTCCGCTTGCATGCGGCCGAAGCCCTGCTGGAGCGCGCAGGCGAATACCTCGACCGCGCCCGCGACGACAGCACTGCCGACAACGTGGCCGCCGCCTCCATTGCCGTGGCCGAAGCACGCGCCATCAGCACCGAAATTTCCCTCACCGCCGGTACCACCCTGTTCGAACTGGGCGGCAGCCAGGCAACATTGGCCGAACACAACCTCGACCGCCACTGGCGCAACGCTCGCGTGCACACCCTGCACGATCCGGTGCGCTGGAAGTACCACGCCATCGGCAACTACTACCTCAACGATGCCAACCCGCCGCGCCGGGGGACCATCTGATGGCCAAGCAGATTCTGCTCAATGCCTTCAACATGAACTGCATCGGGCACATCAACCACGGTCTGTGGACCCACCCACGGGACACTTCAACCCAGTACAAGACCCTGGACTACTGGACCAACCTGGCACGCCTGCTGGAGCGCGGCCTGTTCGACGGGCTTTTCATTGCCGACATCGTCGGCACCTACGACATCTACGGCCAGTCACTGGACGTCACCCTCAAGGAGTCGATCCAGCTGCCAGTCAACGACCCGCTGCTGCTGGTCTCCGCCATGGCTGCGGTCACCCGTCACCTGGGTTTCGGCCTTACCGCCAACCTCACCTACGAGGCGCCGTACCTGTTCGCCCGGCGACTTTCCACACTCGACCACCTGAGCAATGGCCGGGTGGGCTGGAACATTGTCACCGGCTACCTCGACAGCGCCGCCCGGGCCATGGGCCTGGCGCAGCAACCGGCGCATGATCGCCGCTACGACCAGGCCGATGAATACCTGCAGGTGTTGTACAAGCTGCTGGAAGGCAGCTGGGCCGACGACGCAGTGGTCGCCGACCGCGAGCATCGCGTCTATGCCACGCCCGACAAGGTGCGCAAGGTTCAGCACCAGGGCGAGTTCTACAAGGTCGAAGGCTACCACCTGTGCGAGCCCTCACCGCAGCGCACCCCGGTGCTGTTCCAGGCCGGCAGCTCGCCGCGTGGCTTGGCCTTCGCCGGCAACCATGCCGAATGCGTGTTCATCAGTGGCCAAGACAAGGCAGCCACCCGCGCCCAGGTCGACAAGGTTCGCGCGGCCGCCCAGGCCGCCGGCCGCGACCCGCAGGCAGTCAAAGTGTTCATGGGCATCACGGTGATCGTTGCGGCCACCGAGCAACTGGCCCAGGCCAAACACGCCGAGTACCTGCGCCACGCCAGCGCCGAAGCGGGCGTCGCGCACTTCGCCGCGTCCACTGGCATCGACTTCGCCGCCTATGAATTGGACGAACCCATTGCCTTCAGCCAGGGCAACGCCATCCAGTCAGCCACGCGCCAGTTGCAAGACAACGCCTGGACGCGCCGGCGCCTGTTGCAACAGCACGCCCTGGGCGGCCGCTACGTAACCCTGGTCGGCGCGCCTGAACAGGTGGCCGAGCAGTTGATCGCGTGGATCGATGAAACCGGCCTGGACGGTTTCAACCTGACCCGCACCGTCACCCCGGAGAGCTTCGAGGACTTCGTCGAGCTGGTCATCCCGCAACTTCAGCTGCGTGGCCGCTACAAGACGGCCTACACCGAAGGCACCCTGCGCGAAAAACTGTTTCATACCGACCACCCGCACTTACCCGCCGACCACCCTGGCTCGGCTTACCGCTTTACCCCTACCCCGACTGGAGCCCTGCACCATGCTTGAGAAACTGTTCCGGCCCGTCGCGGCCATTGCCATCACCCTCGGCCTGTGCGCCGGTGCCCTTGCTGCCGAGCCGTTGAAGATCGGCACCACCTCGGCCTTTGCCATTCCGCTGGAAGCCGCGGTGGAAGAAGCCCACAAGCGAGGCCTGGAAGTGAAGCTGATCGAGTTCAGCGACTGGATTGCGCCCAATGTCAGCCTCAACAGCGGCGACATCGACGTGAACTACTTCCAGCACATCCCGTTCCTGGAAAACGCCAAGGCTGCTGCAGGCTTCAACCTTGTGCCTTACGCCCCGGGCATCATCAACAACGTTGGCCTGTACTCGAAAAAGTACAAAAGCTTTGCCGAGCTGCCTGAAGGCGCCAGCGTGGCCATCGCCAACGACCCGATCAACAGCGGCCGTGGCCTGCTGCTGCTGGCCAAGGCCGGGTTGATCACCCTGAAGCCCGGCGTGGGCTACAAGGCCACCGAGGATGACATCCTCACCAACCCGAAAAAGTTGAAGATCCTTCAGGTCGAGGCGGTGCAACTGGTACGCGCCTACGACGACGCCGACCTGGTGCAGGGTTACCCGGCCTACATCCGCCTGGCCAACACCTTCGATGCCACCTCGGCGTTGCTGTTCGATGGGCTGGAAAACAAGGAATACGTGATCCAGTTCGTCATTCGCCCGCAAAGCAAGGACGACCCACGCCTGGCCAAGTTCGTCGACATCTACCAGCATTCGCCAGTGGTGCGCGCTGCGTTGAACAAAGCTCACGGCAAGCTCTACCAAGCCGGCTGGGAAGGCTGACATGAGCCAGGCCAGCGCGCTCAGGGCGCCTACACCCCAAGCACTGCCGCCTATGGCCAGGGAACAGGCCCTGCGCCCCGAGGTCAATGAAGCCCACGTGCGCTTCATCGGCCTGGGCAAGACCTACCCGGGCCAGGCGCAACCGGCCTTGCAAGGCATCGACTTGAACATCCGCCATGGCGAGATCTTCGGCATCATCGGCCGCAGCGGCGCCGGTAAGTCATCACTGCTGCGCACCATCAACCGCCTGGAGCAACCCAGCCAGGGCCGCGTATTGATCGACCAGGTGGATATCGCGCCTTTCGATGAGGACCAGCTTGTGGCCCTGCGCCGGCGCATCGGCATGATCTTCCAGCACTTCAACCTGATGTCGGCCAAGACCGTGTGGCAGAACGTCGAGTTGCCGTTGAAAGTCGCCGGCGTGGCAAAAGCCGAACGCCAGCGCAAGGTGCGCGAGTTGCTGGAACTGGTCGGCCTGCAGGAAAAACATCACGTGTACCCGGCGCAACTGTCCGGCGGGCAGAAACAGCGCGTGGGCATTGCCCGGGCACTGGTGCACACCCCCGAGATCCTGCTGTGCGACGAGGCCACCTCGGCGCTGGACCCGGAAACCACCGCCTCGATCCTGGAGCTGCTGCGCGATATCAACCAGCGCCTGGGCCTGACCATCGTGCTGATCACCCACGAAATGGCGGTGATTCGCGACATCTGCCACCGGGTTGTGGTGCTGGAACGCGGCGCAGTGGTCGAGCAGGGCGAGGTCTGGCGGGTGTTTGGTTCACCTCGTCACGAGGTTACCCGCACCCTGCTCGCCCCTTTGCAGGCCAAGCTACCCGCCGCACTGCAAGCCAGCCTCCAGGCCCACCCGGCGAGCGGCAACAGCGCCGTAGTGCTGAAACTGACGGTGCTTGGCGAGCCAGAGCTGTCTGCCCTGTTCAACGACCTGGGCGGGCGTGTGCGTTTGCTGCAGGGCGGCGTGGAAACCATCGGCGAACATGCCTTGGGGCAACTCATCCTCTCGGTGCAACACTCGCCGCACGACACCCATCAATTGCTGGAACGTGCCCGCCGTTGGGCCGAGGACGTGGAGGTATTGGGCCATGTGGTTTGATCGCCTGCTGGAAGGCTTGCTTGATACGCTGCTGATGGTTGGGGTTTCGTCACTGATCGCCCTGCTGGTGGGTGTACCCATGGCGGTACTGCTGGTCACCAGCGACAAGGGTGGGATCTTCGAGGCGCGGCTGCTGAACCGGGTGCTGGGCGCCTTCGTCAACCTGTTCCGCTCGATTCCGTTTCTGATCCTGATGGTTGCGCTGATTCCTTTCACCCGCCTGGTGGTGGGTACCACTTATGGTGTGTGGGCGGCAGTGGTGCCGCTGACCATTGCCGCCACACCGTTCTTTGCGCGGATTGCCGAGGTCAGCCTGCGTGAGGTCGACCATGGTCTGGTGGAAGCCGCACAGGCCATGGGCTGCCGGCGCTGGCACATCGTCTGGCATGTACTGTTGCCCGAGGCACTGCCGGGGATCGTCGGGGGCTTCACCATAACCTTGGTGACCTTGATCAACTCGTCGGCGATGGCCGGGGCGATTGGTGCCGGCGGGCTGGGGGATATCGCCTATCGGTATGGCTACCAGCGTTTCGACAGCCAGATCATGCTGACCGTGATCGCCATGCTGGTAGCGTTAGTGGCGTTGATCCAGCTGGGCGGGGACCGCCTGGCGAAGGGTTTGAACAAGCGCTGAAATCCAGGGCTGCTTTGCAGCCCGCTCTCAATCCCAGCGAAGATCCTCAGCCGGCACTGGCCGCCCGAACCAGTACCCTTGCCCCAACTGGCATTCCTCCTGCAACAGGAAGCTGGCCTGTTCCGTCTGCTCGATGCCCTCGGCATGCACCTGCATACCCATGCTACGGGCCAAGGCGATGATCACCCGCACAATAGCGATGTCGTCTTCATCCACTGGCAACCCAGCCACAAACCCTTGGTCGATTTTCAATTTCTGCACCGGCAAACGTTTGAGCCGCAGCAGTGACGAATACCCGGTGCCAAAGTCGTCGATGGCCAGGGTCACCCCCAGTTCGCGCAAGCGGTGCAGTTGCTCCAGCGCCACCTCAGGGTCTTCCATCACCGCGCTTTCGGTCACTTCCAGCTCCAGCAAGGCCGGGGCCAGGCCGGTGTCATGCAGCACTTCGGCTATCTGCCGATACAGCTCATGCTGGCCAAACAGGCGACTGGAGATGTTCACCCCAACAAATGCCAGCTGCCGGCCTTCAGCCTGCCACTGCACCATTTGCCGACAGGCCTGTTGCAGCACCCAGGTATCGATCTCGGCAATCAGGCCGGTGCGTTCGGCAATCGGGATGAACTCGCTCGGCGGTACCAGGCCGCGCCCGGGGTGCTGCCATCGCACCAACGCCTCGACCCCGACCTGCCGGCCCGTCGCCAAGTCGTGTACCGGCTGAAAGTACACCCGCAGTTCATCCTGCTCCAGGGCCCGACGCAATTCGGCGGCGGTCTCGACCCGATGCTGGGCGTGGGCGGTCAGCTCTTCGGTGTACAGCGCATAACAGGCCCGACCGTTGCTTTTGGCCTTGTACAACGCCGAGTCGGCATTGCGCAGCAACTGCTCGGCACTCAAGGCATCGCTGGGGAACAGGCTGATTCCGACGCTGGCGCTGATGAACAGACGATTGCCCTCGAACTGAAACGGCTCACGCATGCGCTCGATGATGCATTGCGCCAGCTTGCCCGCCTGGCCAACCTGCTGGCAGTTCTCGGCCAGCACGCCGAACTCGTCGCCGCCCAGACGCGCCAGGGTCATGCCGTTACCCAACACCTCTCCCAGACGCTCGCCTACCAGCTTCAGCAACTGGTCGCCAATGGTATGGCCCAGGCCGTCGTTTATGCTCTGGAAATGATCCAGGTCCAGCAGCAACAGGGCGCAACCGCGCTTGTTGGCCTGCGCCACCGCCAATGCCTGCTCCACCCGGTCGGTAAACAGCAGGCGGTTGGGCAGGCCGGTCAGCGGGTCGTGGTGGGCGAGGTAGGCAAGCTCTTGTTCCGAATGCTTGATGGCGCTGATGTCACTGAACACCGCCACGTAATGGCTGAGCTCACCTTCGTCATCACGAATGGCGCAAATGGTCTGCCACTGCGGGTAGATTTCCCCGCTTTTGCGCCGGTTCCAGATTTCACCACTCCACTCGCCCTTCTCGGCCAGGGTGGCAAAAATTTCCTGGTAGAAGGCCAGGCCATGGCGGCCCGACTTGAACTTGCTCGGGCGCTGGCCGATGACCTCATCCTGCTGGTAGCCGGTGATGCGCATGAAGGCACGATTGACGTGCACGATCAGGCCTTGGCGGTCGGTCACCAGCACACCCTCGAGGGTACTGTCGAACACCGCGGCAGCCATGCGCAGCCGTTCACGGTCTTCGCAACGCAAACGCGCGCCATGGCCGATGAAATTGAGCAGGCGCACACGCGACACGTAGATCAGCACGGCACTGAGCAGCACCCAGACCACCACGTTGATCTGCCGCCCCACAGTCAATGCCAAGGGGTCGTCAGTCATGCTGTGCAGCATCACCTCCGCCAGCGCAAGCCAGAGGATCGAGAGCACCACATACAGCGCAGCCATGCGCAAGGCGTCGCGAACGGAAACAGACATGTCGGGTGGGAAAGGCCATCAAAAAGGAGCGGGCATTATAAAGGCTGAAACATGTCGTGACCTCCTATCTCAACGGTTGACTGGTTTTATTTCCCCGCCAAGGGATAATCAGCCCTTCCCCCTGCATTTCGAGGGTATTTGCACCTATGTGGTATAACGGCCTGCTCGACCTGTCGGCCTGGCAACTGGTCGGCATCACTCTGTTGATGACCCACGTGACCATTGTCAGCGTCACGGTCTACCTGCATCGCTACTCCGCGCACCGGGCCCTGGAGCTCAACGGCGCGCTCAAGCACTTCTTCCGCTTCTGGCTGTGGCTGACCACGGCGCAGAACACCCGTGAGTGGACCGCCGTCCACCGCAAGCACCACGCCAAGTGCGAAACCCCCGACGACCCGCACAGCCCGGTGTACAAGGGCCTGGGCACGGTGCTGCGCAAAGGTGCCGAGCTGTACCGTGAAGAGGCACGCAACCCCGAAACCCTGCGCATCTATGGCAAGAACTGCCCGGATGACTGGATTGAGCGCAACCTGTACTCGCGTTACAAACTGGGCGGCATCGCACTGATGGCGGTGATCGATCTGCTGCTGTTCGGCACCCTGGGCATCACCATCTGGGCGGTGCAGATGATGTGGATTCCGTTCTGGGCCGCCGGTGTGGTCAACGGCCTGGGCCATGCCCTGGGCTATCGCAACTTCGAATGC
Source organism: Pseudomonas sp. 22515 (assembly GCF_052044625.1). Lineage (NCBI taxonomy): Bacteria > Pseudomonadati > Pseudomonadota > Gammaproteobacteria > Pseudomonadales > Pseudomonadaceae > Pseudomonas > Pseudomonas sp. 22515. The sequence continues at coordinate 46,011 of NZ_JBQENN010000007.1, read as the reverse complement.
CGCGACGCCGCCACCAACCTGGTGCCCTGGGGCATCATCATCGGCGGTGAAGAACTGCACAATAACCACCACACCTACCCCAACTCGGCCAAGCTCTCGGTCAAACGCTGGGAGTTCGACATGGGCTGGGCGTGGATCCGCTTGTTCTGCCTGTTGCGTCTGGCCAAGGTGCAGCGCGTGGCGCCCATCGCCCACCGGGTGGCCGGCAAGGCCAGCCTGGACATGGACACCGCCATGGCCATCCTCAACAACCGCTTCCAGATCATGGCCCAGTACCGCAAGCTGGTGATCGGCCCGCTGGTGAAACAGGAACTGGCCCGTGTCGACGCCTCGGTGCGTTACCGCTTCCGCCGTGCCAAACGGCTGCTCTCGCGCGAAACCAGCCTGCTGGAAGACCGCCACCACGTGCGCATCGAGTCCATGCTCGCGCACAGCCAGGCACTGAAAACCATCTACGAAAAACGCCTGGCCCTGCAGCAGATCTGGGCGCGCACCAGTGCCAACGGCCACGACATGCTGGCTGCCATGAAAGACTGGGTACACGAGGCCGAAACCAGCGGCATCCAGGCACTGCGCGACTTCGCAGCACAACTCAAGACTTACTCGCTGCGTCCGACCGGCGCCTGACCGCCGTTGATCGGCACGCCCCGCAACGGGGCGTGCCGTTCGGAACTTCGCCCCCGCCTCTCCACTCGAATCCGGAATATCGCCTGCGTGGCGGGCCGGATGTTGGCCGCACGCTTTCACGTTGAGACCTGCTCCGTGCACATGGCCAAGAACATTCCAACGATTTTCCCCGGCACCCCTCCTCCCGAAGCTGCCCAGACTTTACTGGCGTTGCTCCACGCCCAAGGTGAGGTTGCCCGCCTGAGTGAGCGTGATCAGCTGTTCAGCTCGTTGCTCGACAGCGTCAACGCAGTGCTTTGGGCCTTCGACTGGGAAACCCGTCAGGTGCTGTACGTGAGCCCAGCCTACGAGCGCATCTTCGGCCGCCCGGTCAGCCTGGTGCTGGCTGACTACAATGAATGGCGTGACAGCATCTACCCCGACGACCTCGAGTTCGCCGAGCGTAGCCTGGCCCAGGTACTGCTCAAGGGCGCGGTGGAAGACCGCGAGTACCGCATCCTCAATGCCGATGGGCAACTGCGCTGGCTGAGCGACAAGTGCTACATCAACCAGCAGCACGATGGCGACCGGGTAATCATTGTCGGTATCGCCGAAGACATCACCGAGAAGAAGCAGCTTGAAGGCGAACTGCAGCGCCTGGCCACCACCGACGTGCTGACCCAGAGCAGTAACCGCAGGCACTTTTTCGAATGTGCCCAGCAAGCCTTCGACAGTGCACGCGAGGACGGTACACCGCTGGCTTTCCTGCTGTTGGATATCGACGACTTCAAACGCATCAATGACAGCTATGGCCACCAGGAAGGCGACCAGGTGCTGCAACACATCGCCGACAGCGGCAAGGCCGTGCTACGCCGGGGCGACCTGTTCGGACGCATTGGCGGCGAAGAATTTGCGGCGGTGTTTCCGGGCTGCAACGCCCAGGTCGCGGAGCAGATTGCCGAGCGCTTGCAACGGCAGATTCAGCACTTGAGCTTCAGCCATGGCCAGCAGACGTACGGGGTGACGGTGAGCCAGGGGCTGACCGAGCTGACCGATGAGGATGTGGCGCTGGACAGCCTGTATGCGCGGGCCGATGCGGCAATGTACCAGGCCAAGCGGCAGGGCAAGAACCAGATAGTCCGCGGCTGATCAGGCGGCAAGGGCACCGGCTTTGGCCGGTATTCGCGGGCCCGGCGCCACACCTGTGGGAGCGGGCAAGCCCGCGAAGGGCCGCAATGTGGCCCCCGAATCTCAGCTGGAAACTTCGGCCCCAGCCACCGGCGGTTCTTCCTGCGGTTTTACTTCCGGGTTCTCCTCTTTGCGCAACCGCCTCAGCTCCGGCAGGCCAAGCTTGAGCAGGCGCGCCGTCTTGCCGCTGGCCACCTTCTCCAGCCCCTGCCCAGCCGGCAGCCGCGACAACTGCCCAGCCAGGTTCATGGCCAGGATCTCCCGCGAGTAAACGCCACCGCCCAACTGGTAGATCGCAGCGATCAACTCGCGCAGTGCCAGCGGCAAACGCCAGCGAGTACGCAGCGCCGAGCCGAACGCCGCACCAAACTCTTCCAGCGATTGCTGCACATTGCGCTCGTCCAGGTCTCCCCCGGCCAACCGCCACTCTTGCAGGCAGCGCAACACCGCCAGGTCGCCCAGGCAATGCAGCAAGCCCGCGCAATAACAACGGCCCTCGTCCAGCTCGAGCATGCGCGCCAAGGTGCGGCCATATTCGGCAGTGTGCAGTGACAGGTCCCAGTAACGGGCTGCGTGCTCTGCCAACAGTGGGTCGCTGAGGCGTGCGCTGCGCTTGAGGGTCATGCCCAGGATCAGGTTCATGCTTTGGGTACTGCCAAGCTTGTTCAGGGCCTGCAGCAACGTCTGCACCGGGGCTTCACGGTGCAATGCCGCACTATTGGCGGCAGCGATCAGCACCGCCGTCACCTGCGGGTCGTTACGCACCTCCTCTTCGAGCACCCTGAGGTTCAGGCCCTGAGGGTTCAGCGCTCGATTGATCGCTACCTGCACATCGGCCAGCAGCGGCCCGCCATCGGCGGTAGCGCGGCGCTGCTCAAGGTAGGCTGGCAGGCTGGCTCCCGCCTGCAACGCCGGTACCGGGCAGGCAATCTCCTCGCCAACAGCCAGCAGCAACTCTTGCAGGCGCTTGCGCAGGTTATCCAGGTTCAGTGGCTTGCTCAGGTAAGCCGTGGGGTGCAGGGGCAGCGCTTCGCGCACACTGGCGCTGTCATTGCGGTTACTCATGAGAATGAACGGCACCCCTGGCCCTTTGGCGCGCACCTTGCGCAGCAGGTCGAGGCCGTCGACACCGGCCAGCTCGCGGGCAGCGATGATCAGGTCCGGCTTGCTGGACAGGGCACTGAGCGCCTGCGCGCCGTCAGCGCATACCTGCAGGCGGGCGTCACAGCGCACGCTGAGCAGCATCTCGCTGAGCATGTCCCGTACCCAAGGATCGCCTTCTACAATCAGTACGCTTGGTGGGGTGGGGGCTGCAGCGCTCATCACCAACTACTCCTGAATACCCTGACACACAGTCCGTCGCAGCTTCCAAAGCCAATCCTCCGATAACCATAGCGCCACATGGCTTATCTGGGCATAAAAAAACCCGCCGAGGCGGGTTTTTTCTGAAGCGCGTCACATCAGGCGATTTCAGCGAAGCACTCTTCGATGATGGCCAGGCCTTTGTCCAGCAGCGCGTCTTCGGCGGTCAGCGGAACCAGGATACGCAGGACGTTGCCGTAGGTGCCGCAAGACAGCAGGATCAGACCCTTTTCACGAGCCTTGGCGACAACCTGGCCAACAGCAGCTGCGTTCGGGGTGTGAGTGCCTTTCTCGAAGACTTCGACGGCAATCATCGAGCCCAGACCACGGACGTCGCCGATGATCGGGTACTTCTTCTGGATTTCGCGCAGGCCGGCGGTCAGGCGCTCACCCACAGCCTTGCTGCGGTCCAGCAGTTTTTCTTCTTCGAACACTTCGATCACGGCCAGGGCTGCGGCGCAAGCGATCGGCGAACCCGCGTAGGTACCGCCCAGGCCGCCAGGCGCGATGGCGTCCATGTATTCGGCCTTGCCGCACACACCGGCCAGCGGGAAGCCGCCAGCGATGGATTTGGCGAAGGTGGTCAGGTCAGGCGCAACGCCCATCTGTTCCATGGCGAAGAAGGTGCCGGTACGGCCAGCGCCAGTTTGTACTTCGTCGGCGATCAGCAGGATGCCGTGCTGGTCGCACAGGGCGCGCAGGCGTTTCATCAGCTCTTTCGGCGCTGGCAGGAAGCCGCCTTCGCCTTGTACTGGCTCGAGGATGATCGCGGCGATGTCGCGCGGCTCGGCGTCGTTCTTGAAGATGCGCTCGACCGAGGCGATGGCGTCGTCAACGCTGATACCGTGCAGTTCGCTCGGGAACAGGGCGCGGAAGATGCCGCCTGGCATCAGGCCCATGCCAGCGGAGTACGGCACGACCTTGCCGGTCAGGCCCAGGGTCATCATGGTACGGCCGTGATAACCGCCGGTGAAGGCGATGACGCCAGCGCGGCCAGTGGCAGCACGGGCGATCTTGACGGCGTTTTCAACGGCTTCGGAGCCGGTGGTGACCAGCAGGGTCTTCTTGTCGAAGTCGCCTGGGACCAGCTTGTTGATCTTTTCGCACAGCTCTACGTAGGGCTCGTAAGCCAGCACCTGGAAGCAGGTGTGGCTGACCTTGGTCAGCTGCTCTTGCACGGCTGCAACCACTTTCGGGTGCAGGTGGCCGGTGTTCAGTACTGCGATGCCGCCGGCGAAGTCGATCAGTTCGCGGCCTTCAACGTCGATCACGGTCGAGTTCTTCGCGGTGTCGACGAAGATCGGGTGGATCTGGCCGACGCCACGTGGGACGGCAGCTACACGACGTTGCATCAAGGATTCGTTGGTTTTGCTCATAATGCCCTCATTGCGCCGACAGGAATGGCGCTTTTATTCGGGGGCGGCTGGGAGTGCTCGCGAACAGTATTCGTTGATCGACTGTCGTGAACGCCCTGGCCACCAGGTACTGCAATGTAAAAAAGGCCAGCGAGACGTCGCTCTCGCGCCCCGCTGGCAGAGGTAAAGCCTTTACCGTGCTATCAGACGCTGATGCACAGGTATTTGATTTCGAGGTAGTCCTCGATACCGTACTTGGAACCTTCGCGGCCCAGGCCCGAAGCCTTGATACCACCGAACGGCGCCACTTCGTTGGAGATAAGGCCGGTGTTGATACCCACCATGCCGTACTCCAGGGCTTCGGCGACACGGAACACACGGCTCATGTCACGGGCGTAGAAGTACGAGGCCAAGCCGAACTCGGTGTCGTTGGACATGGCGATGACTTCGGCTTCGTCTTTGAAGCGGAACAGCGGCGCCAGTGGGCCGAACGTCTCTTCCTTGGCGACAGCAGCGGTCTTCGGTACGTCAACCAGGATGGTCGGCTCGAAGAAGTTGCCTTCGATCAGCTTGCCACCGGACAGCACTTTGGCGCCTTTGCTGACGGCGTCCTCGATGTGCTCCTGGACCTTGGCGACAGCCTTGCCGTCGATCAGCGGGCCAGTGGTGGTGCCTTCTTCCAGGCCGTTACCGATCTTCAGCTTGGCAACTGCAGCGGCCAGCTTCTGGGCGAACGCGTCGTAGACGCCGTCCTGCACGTAGATACGGTTGGCGCAGACGCAGGTCTGGCCGTTGTTACGGTACTTGGAGATGATCGCGCCCTCGACCGCCTTGTCCAGGTCGGCGTCGTCGAACACGATGAACGGGGCGTTGCCACCCAGCTCCAGGGAAACCTTCTTGATGTCCTTGGCGCATTCTTCCATCAGCTGGCGACCGATTTCGGTCGAGCCGGTGAAGGACAGCTTGCGTACCAGGGAGTTGCCGGTCAGTTCGCCGCCAACTTCGCCGGCGCTGCCGGTCACCACACTCAGCACGCCAGCCGGGATGCCGGCACGGTGGGCCAGCTCGACCAGGGCCAGAGCGGAGTATGGGGTTTGCGAAGCCGGCTTGAGGACCATGGTGCAGCCAGCGGCCAGGGCCGGGCCGGCTTTACGGGTGATCATGGCGGCCGGGAAGTTCCACGGGGTGATGGCCGCGGTAACGCCGATTGGCTGCTTGATGACAATCAGGCGCTTGTCTGGCTGGTGGCCTGGGATGGTGTCACCGTAGATGCGCTTGGCTTCTTCGGCGAACCACTCGATGAACGAGGCCGCGTAGGCGATTTCGCCCTTGGCTTCGGCCAGTGGCTTGCCCTGTTCGGTGGTCATCAAGCGAGCCAGGTCGTCCTGGTTCTCGATCATCAGTTCGAACCAGCGACGCAGCTTGGCCGAGCGCTCTTTCGCAGTCAGGGCACGCCAGGCCGGCAGGGCCTTGTCGGCGGCTTCGATAGCACGGCGAGTTTCCGCGGTGCCCATCTTCGGCACGGTACCGATGACTTCGCCGGTGGCCGGGTTGGTCACCTTGATGGTCTGGCCGTTGTCCGCATCCAGCCACTCACCATTGATATAGGCTTGCTGGCGGAACAACTGAGCGTCTTTGAGCTGCATGTCGGCTTCCCGAATTGTTGATTGTTGAAAAGCGCCCAAGGCAGGGCATCGAGCGTTTGAAATCTCAAACGAATGCTAAGCGGCTGCTGGGGTGTTGGACAATAGGCTGTTCGAAAAAAAGAACGAATGGTTGAACAGCCCATCTGAAATCGCCCGCAGAAAGGCCGCTGAAGGGTAGACGATGCTGCGGCCGGACTCGGGGCGATGCCAAAATTCGTTTCACTGCTTGTCAAAGCCAATGTTCAACACACCCTGATGGTGAGCTGAAACGATGATGCTGTCGCCATCGGCAGCGTAGTCGACGGCATTGACGCGGGTCCAGTTACGGCCGGTTCCACCCTGGCCGACAGTTTGATCGGTATTGTCGTGTATCCGGCCCCGGGGATCTGCACAGCCAACACGGTAAAAACAGCTACAGATCAAGGCGATGGACGTCAACGATACAGATGGGTATCATGCGTGCGCGTTGCACTCGTAGCTCAGCTGGATAGAGTACTGCCCTCCGAAGGCAGGGGTCGTGGGTTCGAATCCCGCCGAGTGCGCCATATCAAGAAAGCCCTGGGCCTGAGCCCGGGGCTTTTTCGTTTGTGCGCCATGTCACCTTTCTGGTACTCCCGTGCCACGGGTCATTGATGTTAGCGTGGGCGTCTTCCCGTTCTCCGAACGGGTAACCCATAACAATGATTGGCAAAGGAATGCGCACAACCATGCAGTTGAAAAAACTCACCGCCACCACCCTGCTGCTGGCCGGCATTGGCCTGTTCACCCAGCCTGCCCAAGCCAACCTCACCCAGCAGCAGTCCGCAGCTATCGTCAAAGCCTTCGACGGCAGCGACCCAAGCGATTTCAGGCAATTCCTCGGCAAGCTCAAAGGCAGCGCCCTGGGCAAGGCCGACAACCTCGAGGCAACCGTCGACGCCTACCTGGCCAACAAGCCATTGGCCGCCGAGCAACAAGACGAGATCAACCGCCTGCTCGGCCTGTATACCCGCATCAAGTATGGCAAAGCCGCTACCGAAACCCTGCGTGAACTGGTAGCCATCCCCACCTTCAACGTCGAGGGTACACCGCAGTACGAAAACCCTGAATTCCTCAAGATCGCCGACAAGATCAAGGCCTTGGCCGACCGCTTCGGCCTGGCCTTCCGCAACATCGACAACCGGGTGTACGAGATCTCGCTGGGCAGCGGGAAGGAAGTGATCGGTATCCATGCCCACGCTGACGTCGTGCCGGTCAACCCGGACAACTGGAAGCTGGCCGACGGTACGCGCCTGGACCCGTTCAAGGTCACCCTGGTGGGTGACCGCATGTACGGCCGCGGCACCGAAGACGACAAGAACGGCATCGTGGTGGCGATGTATGCGCTGAAAGTGGCCAAGGACGAAAACCTGCCGCTCGCCCGGCAGTTCAAGCTGCTGATCGACACCACCGAAGAAACCAGCGGTGATGCCATCCCCTACTACTTTGAGCGCAACCCTACGCCCGATTACAACCTGGCCCTCGACGGCGGCTACCCCGTAGTGATTGCCGAGAAAGGCTACGGCACGGTCATGGCCAGCTTCACCAAGCGCCCGGCCAGCGGCAAGGGTGCCGAGATCGTCAACCTGACCGGTGGCCTGGCCACCAACCAGATCCCGACAACTTCGGTTGCGACCCTGATTTCTGACAACCCGGCACAGCTGGTCAAGCACCTGCAGCAAGCCGGTGCCAGATATGTGAAGCAGCATGGAAGCGACTTCAGCATCGACGCCAAGGCCGACGGCAAGCAAGTCTTGCTCACCGTGACCGGTGTTTCCGCACACTCTTCGGAGCCGGAATCCGGCATCAACCCGGTGGCGCGTATGCTCGACTTCATCAATGGCCTCGGCCAGCAGGTGTCGCTCAAGCACAACCACTTTACCGACGCGGCCCGCTACGCCGCCGAAAACTGGGGCCTGGACTACCTGGGCAACACGCTCGGCGTGGCCTTCAAGGACCCGTTCATGGGCCCGCTGACCACCTCGCTGACCTTTGTCGGGGTGGATGACAAAGGCTTGAAACTGGCGGTGAATCTGCGCATTCCCAAGGGGAAGCCGATCGCCACGATCAAGGACGAGCTGGCCGACAAACTGGGTAAATGGACCCGGCAAAGCAACACCTCGGTGGCGTTCGATTACAGCCTGGACGAGCCGATGTACCGCAACCCTGAAGGCGAATGGGTAAAGGCCCTGCTCGCTGTGGCCACCGAGAACCTGGGGATGAAGCATGAGTTCGGCACGTCCGCCGGTGCGACTTCGGTCCACGACCTGCCCAACGGCGTCCAGTTCGGCCTGGCCATGCCGGACGTGAAGTACACCGGGCACAACGACAACGAGTTCAAGACCGTGGAGCAGTTCATGCTGGACTTGCAGGTGGTGAGCGAAATGGTGGCGCGGATCGGGCAGATGCCGAAGCTTTGATCGGCAGTACCGGCCTCTTCGCGGCTTTNAAAAGGCCCCTACAAGCGAACAGCCATGACGTTTTTCAATCGCCTCCATGCCGTTTCCTGCATTGCCGTGCAGAGCGCCGTACCGGATGCTTTAGTTACACCGAGACAGTGCTTTTTTCACCCGCAGAGGCCCGTATGAAGACCGTCGAACAAATCCTCAAGACCAAGTCCCAGCACCAGACCGTGTACACCATCGGCCCGGATGACTCGGTGCTCGACGCCCTGAAACTGCTGGCGGAGAAAAACATCGGTGCACTGCCCGTGGTCGAGGGTGGCCAGGTAGTGGGCATCGTCAGTGAGCGGGACTACGCGCGCAAACTGGTCCTCAAGGGCCGCTCTTCCGCCGCTACGCCGGTACGCGAAATCATGAGCGCACCGGTAGTCACTGTGGATCCCAAGCAAAAGCTCGATTTCTGCATGAACCTGATGACCGACCGGCACCTGCGTCACCTGCCGGTGGTCGACAACGGCAGATTGCTCGGCCTTCTGTCGATCGGCGACCTGGTCAAGGAAACCATTGACGAACAGGCGAGCCTGATCAAGCAAATGGAGCAGTACATCCGCGGCGAATGAAGCGCCTCAATGGTAGGCGCGCTCCAGTTCGTCCAGCTGATGGTCGAAGCTACGCAAGCGCGCCGACCAGGTGTACACCAGCACTTCCAGGTCACGGTTGAGCACTGCCGTATTGCCGTGGCCGCTGTGCGTGGGCTCGCCGAGGTCCAGCTGGTAGCGTTCACGGGCCATCGCCTGGGCCACGCTGGACAGGTCGCGAGCGTTGGCCAGCCAGTGGTGATGGCGGTCATGGATTTCGCGGTCGAGCACCCGGCACTGGCGCTTCAGCGCATCCAGGCTCTGCTCCAGCGGAGTGCCCCTGAGCTCGCCCATGACCTCTTCGAAGGTACGCCCCGAATGCCAGTAGCTGCCCCAGAAATAACGGTCGAAAACCGTCTCGACGCGGCGTAGCGCAACCTTGGTATTCCAGATGGTCAGCAACGTTCGCCCCTGCACCACTTCGCGCTTGTTCAGGCGCAACTGCTGCCAGGCGATCCATGTCAGCGCCACCAGTGCAACCGCTACAGTGACTGCGGCAGCGGCGTACAGGAAATGCACGGCCTGGTTCATCTGTTGCGTCTGTCTGATGCCATAGAAGTAACTGGCCGTCAGGGTGCCCAGGATCGTCACGGAACACCAGAAACCTGGTGCGTAGGGATCTTTCATCGCGCTATCCCCTTATTGTTTTCCTGAGCATAGCAACGGCCGATCACTCGTCAGGTGCCGCTCGGCGCTTTATTTTCGGGGGCGGCGCAAGGCTTCGTTGAGTTGATCGAAGGGCACGGCCCAATCGGAATCTTCAATGATGCTGTCCTGGAGAAATGCCCGCTGAGAGTCGGTCCAGAACGGCGCATCCACCAGCCTGATTTCGTTCTTCAGCGGGGAATGGCTGGTGATGAACTGATCGATACTCGTGGGATCGTCGGGCAAGCCCAGCTGCTTGAACAGTTCGGCAAAGGGATGGATCGGCGCTTCCATGGTTCCTCCTTAGCGCCAGGCAAGCCGTCCACGACGCCTGCCTGGCATTGGTTTGAAAACATCAGCACAGCTCGCGCACTTCGGCGTGCGGCACCAGTTTCATGTACTGCTCCATGCTCATGTGAATCAGGTGATCGTGGTCACCCGCCTCCAGGTAGACATCGCCTTGGCGGGTAAGACTCGGGTCGAGCAGCATTTTTATCTGGTAAGCATCGCCAAGGGCCGGCACGGCTCCGCGTTCGCAGTCATTGAACAGGCTCGGCAGACCGCTTTCACGGGTCAGATGCCAGGCCCCGGACATGCGCACCTTGGTCATGTCCAGGTGCCGGTTGGCCGGTAGCACGGCCATGATGTAGTTGCCATGACGGTCATCGAGCATCACCGACTTGGCGACCCGCTCGGCGGGCACGCCGGCCGTTCGGGCCGACTCCAGGCTGGTGGCCGAATGTGGGTGGGGAATGATGTCGTAGTCGCAGTTGGCCTTGTCCAGGCGGGCCTGCAGGGTCTTTGCCATACGCATGATGCACCTCCGGTTTCGCCCCCCAATTCTCAATTTTAGGCCGGGTACGGGTGGTCGGGGCTAAACTTGTGTAATACGCGCAAATGAGGTGACGACAGGTGATCGCCCGCTGCTGGCGCTGGCTGTTGCTGCTGTTGTTGCTTGGCATCACGCCAGGTGGCCAGGCAGCGCCCGGCGCGGTGTGGGTGCTGGGCATCGACGACGCCATCGGCCCAGCCAGCGCCGACTACCTGGTGCGCAGCCTCAGCCAGGCCCAGGCGCAAGGCGCGCAACTGGTGGTTATCCGCATGGATACCCCGGGCGGGCTGGACAGTGCCATGCGCCAGATGATCAAGGCGATTCTCGCCAGCACCGTACCCGTCGCCAGTTACGTTGCCCCCAGCGGCGCCCGTGCCGCCAGCGCCGGCACCTATATTCTCTACGCCAGCCATGTCGCGGCGATGGCGCCCGGAACAAATCTGGGTGCTGCCACGCCAGTGCGGATCGGCGGCCCGCCTGGCACGCCCAGTGACGACAAAGCCAAAGGCGGCGACGATGAAACCCTCGCACGCAAACAGGTCAACGACGCCGCCGCCTACATCCGTGGCCTGGCGCAGATGCGCGGCCGCAACGCCGACTGGGCGGAGAAGGCCGTGCGCGAGGCGGTCAGCCTGTCCGCCAGCGAGGCCTTGCGGCTGAACGTGATCGATCAGGTGGCCGATGACCTGCCTGACCTGCTGCGCAAGCTCGACGGCAAAACGCTCCAGGTGGCCGGCCAGCCACGCCAGTTGCAGACCGCAGGCGCCAGCGTGGTCGAGCACCTGCCGGACTGGCGCACACGGGTTCTGGCGGTAATCACCAACCCCAGCGTAGCGCTGATCCTGATCATGATCGGCGTTTACGGCCTGTTGTTCGAATTCATGAACCCCGGCTCTGCGGTGGGCGGTGTGGTCGGTGGTATCTGCCTGCTGCTGGCGCTGTATGCGCTGCAGCTATTGCCGGTGAGTTTTGCCGGGGTGGCGCTGATCCTGCTTGGCATCACCTTCATGATCGCCGAAGCCTTCTTGCCCAGTTTCGGCGTGGTCGGCTTCGGCGGCATCGTTGCCTTTGTGGTCGGCGCGTTGATCCTGATCGACACCGACGCCCCCGGTTTCGGCATCCCGCTGGCCTTGATCGGCACCTTGGCGCTGCTCTCGGCACTCCTGATCGGTGGCGTGCTGGGCATGGCCCTCAAGGCCCGCCGACGGGCACTGGTCAGCGGCGACGCCGGCCTGGTCGGCAGCCTGGTCACCGTCACCCAGGTGATGGCAAGCGACCCCTTCTGTGGTGTCGTGCTGGCTCAGGGCGAGCAATGGCAGGTGCAGTGCGCAACGCCGCTGCAAACTGGCCAGAACGTACGGGTGACCGCGCGCCATGGCGTGATGCTGGAAGTGAGCGCCGCCGCCCCAGCGACGCAAGGAGAATGACCATGTTCATGCAAGTCGGTTTCGGCGCTGTGCTGATCGTGCTGGCCATGCTGGTGCTGTCGGCGTTTCGCATCCTGCGCGAATACGAGCGCGGCGTGGTGTTCCAACTGGGGCGCTTCTGGCAGGTCAAAGGGCCGGGGCTGATCCTGTTGATCCCGGTGATCCAGCAAATGGTACGGGTCGACCTGCGTACAGTGGTACTGGATGTGCCGCCGCAGGATGTGATCACCCGAGACAACGTTTCGGTCAAGGTCAACGCAGTGTTGTACTTTCGCGTGCTCGACCCGCAGAAAGCGATCATTCAGGTCGAGGATTTTCTGGTAGCGACCAGCCAGCTGGCCCAAACAACCCTGCGAGCGGTGCTGGGCAAACACGAGCTGGATGAGCTGTTGGCAGAACGCGAGCAACTGAACATGGACATCCGCCAGGTGCTGGACGCGCAGACGGATGCCTGGGGCATCAAGGTGGCCAACGTCGAGATCAAGCACGTTGACCTGAACGAGTCGATGGTACGCGCCATCGCCCGCCAGGCCGAGGCCGAGCGCGAACGTCGGGCCAAGGTGATTCATGCCGAGGGTGAACTGCAGGCGTCGGAGAAACTGATGCAAGCCGCACAAATGCTGAGCAAGGAGCCGGGGGCGATGCAGTTGCGCTATATGCAGACGCTGGGGACGATTGCCGGGGACAAGAGCTCGACCATCGTCTTCCCGCTGCCGATAGATCTGCTGAAGGGTTTGGTGGACAAGGAGAAAGAGTGATGGGCCAATCGCGGGCTTGCCCGCGAATGGCCTGTATGCGGCCTGTCAGACCGGCGCGCGGCGCAAGGTCGCGAGGAAGGTGGCTGCACCAATGAACAACCCGGCAAAGGTGCGGTTCAAACGCTTTTGCTGTTTGGGCGTGCGCAACATGCGCAACACATGCGAAGCCAACCCGGTGTACCCCGCCATCACCAGCAGGTCGACCGTCACCATGGTCACGGTGATCGCCACATATTGCGGCAGCAGCGGTGCATGGGGATTGAGAAACTGCGGCAGCACCGCCAGCATGAACACCAGCGCCTTGGGGTTGCTGATGTTGACCAGAAAACCACGGAACACCAGGCTCAACGGCTTGCCGATCGGGCGCACGCCTGATTCTTCGCTCATGTCCATCGGCAGGGCACGCCACTGCTTGTAGGCCAGGTACACAAGGTAGGCGACGCCAAACCACTTGATGACCTGGAACGCCGTGGCCGAGGCGGCCAGGACGGCACCGACGCCGGCGGCGATGATGGCGATCTGCATGATCAGGCCCAGCTGCAGGCCCAGGGCGTTCCAGTAACCACGCCAGAAGCCGTATTGCAGGCCGCTGGACATTGAGGCAATCGCCCCGGCACCGGGTGAAAGGCTGATCACCCAGCAGGCGGCAAAGAAGCCTAACCATACTTCCATCGACATCACACACCTCGCTCGAACATTTGTTGCAAAACGTTAAGCTAAGGTTTTGGCGAAAAAATAACCAGTGATTTCTGATGGATTTGTGTGGCCTGATCTGGCCTCTTCGCGGGCACGCCCGCTCCCNAAGGGGCCGGTGCAGGCTCAGTCAGCTTCGGCAGCTGTTTCTTTGTGCAGGGCCTGTACCTCGGCACCGCGCCAGCGCCGCACCGACTTCTGGAAGAACTGACTATTGGGCACCTGCACCAGCGCCCCGCCCGCTTCGGGCACTTCCAGCAGGGTGGTAAACAGCAGGTTGATAGCGATCACCCGGCCTTTCACGCCTGGCTTGTCGAGGGTGTCGACCAGCTCGACCACATCGCCGATGCGAAACGGCCCGACCGTGAAAATCAACACCGCGCACAACAGGTTGGACAGCACGCTCCACATGGCGAAGAAGGCCACCGCCGCTACCGCTACGAAGCCGGAAAGTGCTGTCCACAACACGGTCGCCGAAACACCCATGCGCTCCAGCACGAACAGCAGCGCGCTGCCCATGATCAGCCAGCGCAGGCCGCCGCGCACGGGCACCAGCAGCTCCGGCGGCAACGGGTAACGCTGGCCCAGGCGGCTCAGCCCGCGAGCAATGATGCGCTGCAGGACGAACGCCGCGGCCAGGATCAAGAGGATCTGCAAACCCAGCCAGAAGGTGTCCATCCATTGCCCTGGCAGCAGCGAACGCAGTTCCTCCATCAGGACAACGCCTCGAGTTCGGCCTGCATGCTTTCAAGGGTTTCCAGCGCTTCCATCCAGGCCTCTTCCAGCTCGCCTTCGCGTTGCTTGAGCTTGGTCTGGCGCGCCAGCAGGTCGCGCAACTCGTCCTTGCGCGCCGCCTCGTAAAGGCCACCATCACCCAGCGCGGTCTCGATCTCGGCCAATTGCGTGTGCACCTGGTTGAGCTCGGTTTCCAGCTTGTCGGCAGCCTTCTTGTGCGGTGCCAACTGCTGACGCAAGGCTGCGGCAGCCTGGCGCTGGGCTTTCTTGTCGGTCTTGTCCGGGTTGGCCGGTGCAGTACTGGCCGGCGCACTGCGCTGGCGGTACTCGACCAGCCAGCGGCTGTAGTCCTCCAGGTCACCGTCGAAGGTGTCGACCTTGCCGTCGGCCACCAGCAGGAAGTCGTCCGTGGTGCTCTTGAGCAAATGACGGTCGTGGGATACCACCACCACTGCACCGGCAAACTCCTGCAAGGCCATGGTCAGTGCCAGACGCATTTCCAGGTCCAGGTGGTTGGTCGGTTCGTCAAGCAGCAGCAGGTTTGGCCGCTCCCAAGCAATCAGCGCAAGTGCCAGGCGGGCCTTTTCGCCACCGGAGAAGTTAACCACTGGCTCGTCGCAGCGGGCACCGTGGAAGTCGAAGCCGCCGAGGAAGTCGCGCAGCGTCTGCTCACGCTCGGTAGGGGCGATGCGCTGCAGGTGCAGCAGCGGGCTGGCCTTGTCGTCCAGCGAGTCAAGCTGGTGCTGAGCAAAGTAGCCTACAGCCAGGTTCTCGCCACGAACCAGACGCCCCGACAACGGCTCCAGCTCACCTGCAAGGTTCTTGATCAGGGTCGACTTGCCGGCGCCGTTGGGCCCGAGCAGACCAATACGAGCGCCTGGGGTGAGCTGCAGTTTGACCTTGTCGAGGATGGCCTTGTCGCCATAACCCAGGCGACCTTCGGAAAGGCTCAACAATGGGCTGGAAATTTTCTGCGATTCACGGAAGACAAAGTCGAACGGTGAATCGACATGCGCCGCCGACAGCTCTTCCATGCGCTCCAGGGCCTTGATCCGGCTTTGCGCCTGGCGGGCCTTGGTGGCTTGCGCCTTGAAGCGGGCAATGTACTTCTCCATGTGCGCGCGCTGCGCCTGCTGCTTCTCGTAGGCCTGCTGCTGCTGCGCCAGGCGCTCGGCACGGGTGCGCTCAAAGGCGGTGTAACCGCCTTTGTACAAGTTGAGCTTGCGTTGCTCGACGTGCAGCACATGGTCGACCACGGCATCGAGGAAGTCACGGTCGTGGGAGATCAGCAACAACGTGCCGGGGTAGCCCTTGAGCCAGTCTTCCAGCCACAGGATCGCGTCGAGGTCGAGGTGGTTGGTGGGCTCGTCGAGCAGCAACAGGTCGGACGGGCACATCAGTGCCTGGGCCAGGTTCAGGCGCATCCGCCAGCCACCAGAGAAATCGCCGACACGGCGGTCCATCTGTTCGTTGGTGAAGCCCAGCCCAGCCAGCAACTTGCGCGCACGGGCGTCGGCGGTATAGCCGTCGGCGCTTTCCAGCTCACTGTGCAGGCGCGCCAGTGCGGTGCCGTCGTGGGCCTGCTCGGCCGCGGCCAGTTCGGCCTGGACCTTGCGCAGGCGCACGTCGCCGTCAAGTACATAGTCCACAGCCAGGCGGTCGAGGGTGTCGACCTCTTGGCGCATGTGGGCGATGCGCCAGTCGCCGGGCAGTTGGCAGTCACCGGCATCGGGCGACAGCTCACCGCGCAGCAAGGCGAACAGGCTGGATTTTCCGGCGCCGTTGGCGCCGATCAGGCCGGCCTTGTGACCGGCGTGCAGGGTCATCTCGGCGCCTTCTAGCAAGCGCTGCGGACCACGCTGTAAAGTGAGGTTGGATAGTCTGATCATGATGGTCGCGGAGTCTACCAGCTTCCTCGGCCCATAGCGCGAGTGGAACCATGCACACCGACCTGTGGAATTACGCCCTGACCCTGTATACCAGGCCCGGCGTGGAAACCGCTTGCCTTGAACTGCAGGCACTGGGTGGCGATGTCTGCCTGCTGCTGTGCGCGACCTGGCTGCAAGCACGTGGTGTGGCCGTACTGGGCGAACGTGCGCAAGCACTGCAAGAACTTGCCGAGCCCTGGCAGCGTGACGTGGTCGCCCCGCTGCGCAGCCTGCGCCAGCAATGGCGAGCCACAGCATCGGGTGATACACAACTGGCGGCATTACGTGAGCAGGTGAAGGGGTTGGAGTTGCAGGCTGAAAAAGCCTTGCTGGAGCGCTTGCAGGAACGCTCGCAACAGTGGCCCGTGGGCTCCCATGAGCCCGCGGACGACTGGCTGGCCCGGCTGGCACCGGACCAGGCTCTGCATCATGACGCGCTAGTTCAGTTGCGCGTCGCAGCGGCTGCGCTTCAGGACGCCGAAGGTGCCTGAGCCGGAGTACTCACAGGTGCCGACGGTGCAGCAGCAGCCGGGCTCACCGAGTTGGTTGTGGCCGCCGGTGGTGTAGCGGGCTTGGCTTCAGCAGGCTTAGCAGCGGGTTTGGCGGCCGTGCGTGCAGGTGCCTTGGCGGCAGCTGGTTTTGCGGCCGGCTTGGCAGCAGGGGCTTTGGCAGCTGGCTTGGCCGCAGGTTTGGCTGCCGCAGTCGCCTTGGCAGCAGGCTTGGCGGCAGCGGTCGCCTTGGCAGCCGGTTTGGCTGCAGGCTTGGCAGCAGCGGTCGCCTTAGCAGCCGGTTTGGCTGCAGGCTTGGCAGCAGCGGTCGCCTTGGTAGCCGGTTTGGCCGCAGGCTTGGCGGCAGCGGTCGCCTTGGCAGCCGGTTTGGCCGCAGGCTTGGCGGCAGCGGTCGCCTTGGCAGCCGGTTTGGCCGCAGGCTTGGCGGCAGCGGTCGCCCTGGCGGCTGGTTTGGCCGCCGGCTTGGCAGCAGCGGTCGCCTTGGCAGCCGGTTTGGCCGCAGGCTTGGCGGCAGCGGTTGCCTTGGCAACCGGTTTGGCCGCACGTTGATCAAGGGCCTTGCCTGCAGCTTCGCGTACCTTGCCTACACCCTGAGCCAGCTTGAGGCTGTCCTGAGCATCGCGTTTGAGTTGCTGAATGTAAGAGCGCGTCTGGGTTTGACGCTCCTTGAGAGACTCGAGCAGCTCTTCAAGTTCACCGATGGCTTTTTGCGCCTTGCTTTGCGCCTTGGCTTTACCTGCCTTGGCCGCGTCTTGCAGTTTCAGGCGACCGTTGTGCAGTTTTTCCTGCGCCTTGCCACGCTGCTTTTCCAACTTCGCCAGCAGTTTTTCCGCATCAGCCAGCGCTTGCGAGCAGGCCTCTTCCAAGTGTTCGAGCAAGCTGCCCGAAAGTTGCTGGAGCAGGTGTAACGGCGTACTTACTGGCTTCTTTTTGGCCGACATGGTTTACCTCCTGGCTGACGAGATTGCGGCTCATACTATGCTTCTGCTGCTACCGCCGCTAGGGCATGTTGACCGTAATGTTTACGCCGCGTTGCATGCCTGGGCAAAGTTGTTATCTTGCAGCTGCGTGAAAGTGTAGTTGCTGAATTAATCATTGCTGGTATTTGGGAGTCAGGCGTTGCCTCGATATCTTGTTTTGGGTTTATGCCTGATGGCACCCCTCGCCTTGGCCGACAACGACGAACACGATTTGGCCTACAGCCTGGGTGCCAGCCTGGGTGAGCGCCTGCGCCAGGAGATGCCGGGCTTGCAGCTGGATGCACTGGTCGAAGGCCTGAAGCAGTCCTATCAGGGGCAACCCCTGAAACTCGACAAGGCACGCATGCAGGCGGTGCTGCAGCAGCATGAGGCCCAGGAAGGCGACGCCGCTGTGCAAAAGCTGCAGGCCGCCGAAACGCGTTTCATGGCTAATGAACGTGGGCGTTATGGGGTGCACGAACTAACGGAAGGTGTGTTGTACAGCGAATTGCAACCAGGCACGGGTGTACAGCCGAAAGCGGGCGGCAAAGTGCAGGTGCGTTATGTGGGCAGATTGCCGGATGGCTCAATATTCGACCAAAACCAGACCCCCCAATGGTTCAACCTGGATTCGGTTATCGAAGGGTGGCAGGTCGCCTTGCCGAAAATGCACACCGGCGCCAAATGGCGCTTGGTAATTCCTTCAGCGCAAGCCTATGGCGCCGAGGGGGCGGGAGACCTGATTGCACCCTACACCCCCTTGGTATTCGAGATCGAACTGCTGGCGGTTGGCGACTGACGCCAACCTCAGGCCTGCACTGCACCCTCTTCTTTGTGTGCGTTGTGCAGCACTTCGATCAGGCAGTCTTCAAGCTCGAAGCGCTCGTGCAACAACCCGCCCAATTTGGCCAGCTTCTCGGCAAAGCGTTCGGTGTCCTTGCACTCCCCCTTGGTGCAATGGTCATTGAAGGCCAGTGCTATCTGAGTACTGTCGTTGATCCGTGGGTTGATCTCTTCGGCCAGCTTCAGCGCCTTCTTGTCTCCGAACGCCTTGGCCTCGCTGACCAGTTGCTCGCAGACTTCGAAGTGCCACGCCGAAACGTAGTCGACCAGAAGGGCGCAAAAGTCCCCGTTGGTGTCCTTGTCGGCGAAGGCTGGCCTCACATCGCGCAGGGCGCGAAAAGCCTGCACCAGTTCCTGGCGCTCCTCCAGCCAACGGTCGATCAGCTTGTGAACCCCACCCCAGCGTTCCTGGGCGTTCTGACAACTATCGAGCATGGCGATCTCTTCCCTTCTGGGTAGATGCCGCTGCACCTCGCACCACGACCGCGCAGCACAAAGGTGACATCAGCAGGACGGCATCGAGCAGTTGTTTTTCCGGTATGCGTGCTGGGAGATTATTCCCGCGCGTGCTGCCCTTCAAGGTACGCAGCACACAAAGTTCATACAAGTGTTTAATACCCTGTTACATCACCATTGGTCGCGCTAATGGCACAACCTTGCGCCAGGTCATGTTCTTGCCAGGGTGCGGAAACGATACGCCAGCAGGCAACTCAAGGGCAGCACCGCCAGCAGCAGGAAGGCCAACAGGCTCCATTCCGGCAGTGTCAGATCGAGAAAGCTCCAGGCAAGCGAACGGCAATCCGGGCCACCCAGCAACAGTTGCCGTGCCGCCTCACCCCAGGATTGCTCGAACACTCGCCCGATCGGCACCGGGCATACCTCATTGACCCCCTCAGCCCCCTGCAACCAGACATGCCGTGCTGCCAGCAAGGCGCCGGCCAACGAGCAGCCCAGCACCAGGCGAGCATAACGAAGGATGCCCCGCGTGCCCGGCGCCTGCAGCACGGCTGCGAAGCACAGCAGCGCGTACACGCCTAGCAGCAACCGTTGGCTGAGGCACAATGGGCACGGCATCAGCCCCACTGTGTTTTCCAGACGGAAAGACGCAACCAGTACCGCCAGTGCGACTAGGCAGGCAGGAAGAAAAAAGGTGCGCAAACGGGCCGGCAGCATGGGCGGTGAAGGTCCCGGGGAAAAAGTAGTGGCTTGAAACGGTAGAGGAAAGACACGCTTTGTTTCAAGGCACGACAGCAACGACAAGTCACTGAATCGCGTAGGAAATTTCCAGATATGCCGTAGGAGGCGACGGAAGAAATGGACTTCAGATCAAACTGACAGCGAAAGATAAATTACCTGCCCCCAAAGCCCGCACCTTTGCGCGGGCCTTGGGGTAGGTCAGGCGCGTACGCCTTCTGGCAAAGGCAGCGCCAGCAGGCGCTCGTCCAGCAGGCCAAGGCCCTCCTGGAACAGCTGGTTGCTGCGCTCCGTCTCGCCCAGCCCCGCGAGCAGGCGGGCCAGCTCTGCACAGGCCTCGGGGTTGCGCTCCATGCGCAGGCTGCTTTCAAGGTAGTCACGCGCCTTGCCCCACAAGCGGTTTTGCAGGCTCAGACGGCCCAGGGTCAGCAGCAGGCTGGCGTCTTGCGGGTGAGCCTTGAGCCAACCTTCAGCGGTTTGCAGCTGACGCGCCGGGTCATCACCACGCACCAGGCCGTAAAGGCGGGCCAGGTGGCTTTCGTAGTCGCGCTTGAGGGCCGTGCGCAGCACCTGTTCGGCCTCGTTCTGGGCACCTACCTGGCGCAGTTGCTCGGCGTACGCCAGCACCAGTTGTGGCTCCTGGCGCTGGGCTGCGGTCAGCTGCTGCCAGGCGCGCTCCAAGGATTGACGTGCACTGAGCGCATCTTCGCCACGGGTGGTCGCCAGGCTAAGGTTCTGGCCCCAGGCGCGTTGTTCCAGAGCAGCCAGCTCGGCGGCGGGCAGCACTTTACCCTTGCGCAGGTCGGGCATCAGGCGGATCAGTGCAGACCAGTCGCCGCGCTCCACGTAAAGGCGTTGCAGCAAGCGCAGCACCTGGCCGTTGTGCGGGTGGCGTTCCTGCATGGCCAGCAGGGTTTCCAGGGCCCCATCGTTTTCGCCACGGTCCATTTGCAACTGGGCATGGGTCAGGGCAATGGCCAGCTCCGCTTGCGGCTGGCGCTCCAGGGCACGCTCCAGCAAGTTGTCGCTGTCTTCGGTGCGGCCTTGCTCGTTGGCGGCACGCGCGGCACCGAGGTAGTACAGCAACGGCTGGCGCTCAGCCTCGGCGGCACGGTGCAAGTGCCGTTGGGCACTGGCCCAGCGGCCTTCGGCAAGATCGAGTTGGCCCTGTTCGATCGCCAGGCGGATACGTCGGCTGCGGTTACGCCGTGACCACGGGTTGACCACACCACTGGAAGTCAGCACCAGGCCGACCAGATAGCGCAGCAACCACAGCAGCAGGACGACCGCCAAAATACCCGCCAAGGCTGCCCACAGCCCCGACTGATAACGGAAACCACCATAGGAAACCAGTACATAGCCGCTGTGCTTGGCGACCGCGATGCCCAGTGCCGCAGCAACCACGATCGCAAGCACGGCCAACAGGTAGACACGCTTCATGGCTTGCCCCCTTCAGCCTCGGCCGGCAGGTGACGGCGCTGAATATAGGCCTGCACTGCCGCCAGGCTTTCACTAAGGTCAGGGGTAACCACCGATACCGGCTGATCGGCCAGGGCATTGAGGCTGTCGAGCATGGCCTTGCTTTGCGGGTTGTCTGCGTTGAAGTTGGCCAGCAGTACGCTGCGGGCGTCGTCCAGCGCCTGCGTGTAAACCTTGGCATCACCATTGAGCGCCGCCCACTGGGCCTGCTCGATAGTCAGGCTCAGCGCCAGGCGCAGCTGGTTCAGTTGCTGCCCGGCCAGCAACGGACGCACGTTTTCATCGGCATTGAAGTCGATCTGGAAGTACTTGGATATTTCTGCCCACCACTGCGACAGCCTGCTGGCACCATCACCGTCGGCGGTCAGGGCGCCAAGCGCATCGGCGTTACTGTCGAACTCGGGGGACTGGGCGCTCAACTGCTGTACCAGCTCACGCTGCGCAGCCAGCTTCAAGAACAGGCCAGTGCGGTCCGGTTGCTGAGTGCTGTTGAGCGTGGCCAGGCTGCGGGCCAGCTGCTCGCGGGCGGCGAAGGCACCCGGGTCGCTCTGCTCGCGCAGGATCTCGTCGGCGCCTTCGACCAGGGCTTTGGCACTGGTGATGTCCTGCAATGCGGAAAGGCGCAGGGTAGCCAAGCGCAGGAGGTGCTCGGCTTCGGCCAGGCGCCACTCTTTGCGGCTTTCTCCCAGCACGGTTTCCAGGCGCTGACTGAGCCGCTGCTGGTCGCCCTGCAGTTGGGCTACCAGCCGCCGGCGGTCTTCCAGCTCGCTGGCGGCTGGCAGACTGGCCAGTTGCGCACTGATCTGCTGTTCACGTTGCTGCAGCGCCTCGGCGCGCTGGGTCAGCGCCTCGATGTGCTGGCCCTGGTTGAACTCACTGCCCTGCAGTTGACGCACCTGCCAGACACCCCAGCCACCTACCGCCACCCCGGCCGCACCCAGCAGCAAGGCCAGCGCTGCCAGGCCACTGCCGGAGCGCTTGGCAGGTGGGGTGGTAACGGGTTCCGCAGGCGCCTGTGCCGACGGTTGATCGTTATTGGACAAGACAGTCTCGCTCACGTATCCATCCTTTGCATGGGGGCGCACCGCATTCAGCTTAGCGCCTTAAGAGGCAGGTGCAGCGCTACGCTGCACGGCTGCCAGCAAGGCCGTGGCACTGGCGCCACGGCAATCCACAACCTGTTGGGCCCCGGCGGCCTTGGCCTGCTCGGCGACCCGCGGGCTGGGCACGAACAGCGGCAACTGGGCCAGCCGCAGCCAATCGGCACCGGCCATCCGCTGCAAATGTTCAAAACCCTGCCCACTGCTGACCACCAGGCCATTGAGGCGTTCCGCTTCAATGCGGCGCATCAGCGTACCCGCCGGGTAGGCCGGCAGGCAGCGACGATACAGTTCCAGATATTCGACACTAGCACCTTGCTCTGCAAGACGCTCTGCCAGCAGTTCGCGACCTCCGACGCCGCGAACGATCAAGACACGCGGTGCCGGCTCGGTAAGTGCCTGGCGCAGGGCCGGCAGTGCCAGCAAGGCTTCGCTGTCATCGCCACGCGGCGGAAAGCTTACCTCCAGCCCTGCACCCTGCAGCACCCCAGCGGTTGCCTCACCTACGGTGAACCAGCCTCGCTGCGGAGGCTGGATGCTGGTCTCGGCCAGATGCTCAAGCAACAGCCGGGCGGCCGGCTTGCTGACCACAATGATCGCCTGGAAGTCATGCAAGCCCTCCAGCGACAGTCGCTGTGGGGCTTGCACGGTAATAGGTTCAATTTCCAGCAGTGGCAGGCAACTGCTGCCCACTCCCGCTGCCGCCAGGCTTTGCGCCAGCGCCGCGCAGTCCTCGGCAGGCCGGGTCAGCAACAGGCGCCATTGGCTCATGGGTGACCGGCCTCGCCGTAGACTTCCTTCAGAATGGCCTCGGCGCCCTGCCCCAGCAGGTCTTCGGCCACCTGTACGCCCAGGGCCTCGGCAGCAGCACGGGGTGCACGGGCATCGGCCACCAGCAAGGTCCCGCCGCTAGGCTGGCCGACCAGGCCGCGCAGCCACAGCTGGTCACCTTCAAGGACCGCGTAGCAGGCGATCGGCACTTGGCAGCCACCATTCAGGCGTTTGTTCAGCGCGCGCTCGGCGATCACCCGGTCAGCGGTGTCGACATGGTGCAGTGGCGCCAGCAGTGCATGAATCTCAACGTCGGCACTGCGGCACTCGATGCCCACCGCGCCCTGACCACCTGCCGGCAGGCTGTCATCGACGCTGATGGTGGAGGTGATGCGGTCCTCGAAGCCCAGACGGATCAGGCCCGCCGCGGCGAGGATGATGGCGTCGTACTCGCCGGCATCCAGCTTCGCCAGGCGGGTGTTGACGTTGCCGCGCAGAAAGCGGATTTGCAGGTCTGGGCGGCGCGCCAGTAACTGGGCCTGACGGCGCAGGCTTGAGGTACCGACGATACTGCCGGCGGGCAGCGTTTCGAGGCTGTCAAAGGTATTGGAAACGAAGGCATCACGCGGGTCTTCACGCTCGCAGATGCAGTACAGGCCCAGGCCCTCGGGGAAGTCCATGGGCACGTCTTTCATCGAGTGCACGGCGATGTCGGCTTCGTTGTCCAACAGCGCGGTTTCCAGTTCCTTGACGAACAGCCCCTTGCCGCCAATTTTTGCCAGCGGCGCGTCGAGCAACTTGTCACCGCGGCTGACCATGGGCACCAAGGTCACCTGCAGACCGGTGTGGGCCTGCTCGAGGCGGGCCTTGACGTATTCGGCCTGCCACAGGGCCAAAGCACTTTTACGGGTGGCAATGCGGATTTCGCGAGTGGACATGAAACGCCCCGATCCAGAGAAATACCGCCGATCATAACAGCATCGCCGGTATCGCTTGCAGATACGGATCAACAGGCCACACGCAGTCAGGTGCAGGAGCGGGCCGAGTCCAAGGGCCTCAGAGGGTCTGCATCATCTTGCGCACACCGGCCACATGGCGACGGCTGACGGTCAAGGCATCGCCGTCCAGGCCTTTCAGATACAGCTGAAAGTGCCCCAGCGGGGTGCGCTGCAAGCGTTCGATGCGCTCGCGGGCGACCAACGCATTGCGGTGGATGCGCACGAAGCGTTCGCCGAATTCGTCTTCCAGGGCTTTGAGTGGCTCGTCAAGCAGCACCTCCCCGGTTTCGTGACGCAAGGTCACATACTTGTGGTCGGCAATGAAATAGATCACCTGGGATAAAGGGATCAGTTCGATGCCTTTACGCGTGCGGGCACTTATATGGCTGCGAGGGCCGCCGCCTTCATTGGCCGGCCGGGTAAGCGCCGCCAATTGGGCGCGGTTGGGTTTTTCGGCCTTGCGCAAGGCATCGCGCAAGGCCTGGGCCTGGAAGGGCTTGGTCACATGGCTGAGGGTACTGTCCTTGAATGCCTCTGCACCGTATTCATCATCCCCGGAGCAAAACACCACCGCCGGCGGCGCCTCGCGTTCGCACAGGCGAGCGGCAACCTGCAGGCCATCCAGGCCTGGCATGCCGATGTCCAGCAGGACCACATCGGGCTTGAGGCTTTCAATCAGCGCCAAGGCCTCATCGCCGTTGGTGGCGCTGGGCTCCAGCACAGTGTAACCCTCCAGTTCGCCGAGCAGCCGGCTGAGGCGTTCACGGCCTTGGGGTTCGTCATCAACGATCAGGACATTCATAATTGCGCTGGATTCCTGAATGAGTCTCGCACAGGTATAGCGTAGACAGGTGTGGTTCGAGCGACACTGCGGTCACGCTCTAGACCGGTGCGATGGCCAAAGATTCACTCGGCCCGGCAGATTCACTGCCAGTCCTTTGTCCAACTGTAGACGGTCCGTGGAACACTGCCGTTCATTCCTTGAAATCCTTCTATGCGATTTTCCGGGCATTTCTCTCGACCGGCGCCCTGCGGCAGCCAGCCCAACCCTGCTATCATCGACGCCACTTTTTCGTTCACGCCTGCAATGAGTGAATCCATGAGCACCGACAAGACCAATCAGTCCTGGGGCGGCCGCTTCAGTGAGCCCGTCGACGCCTTCGTCGCCCGTTTCACCGCCTCGGTAGATTTCGACAAGCGCCTGTACCGTCACGACATCATGGGTTCGATTGCCCATGCCACCATGCTGGCGCAGGTCGGCGTGCTCAGTGATGCCGAGCGCGACACCATCATCGATGGCCTGAAAACCATCCAGGGCGAGATTGAAGCCGGCAACTTCGACTGGCGTGTCGACCTTGAAGACGTGCACATGAACATCGAAGCACGCCTGACCGACCGCATCGGCATCACCGGCAAGAAGCTGCACACCGGCCGTAGCCGCAACGACCAGGTGGCCACCGACATCCGCCTTTGGCTGCGCGACGAAATCGACCTGATCCTGGGCGAAATCACCCGCCTGCAGCAGGGCCTGCTGGAGCAGGCAGAGCGTGAAGCCGAAACCATCATGCCTGGTTTCACCCACCTGCAGACGGCGCAGCCGGTCACCTTTGGCCACCACCTGCTGGCGTGGTTCGAAATGCTCAGCCGCGACTATGAGCGCCTGGTCGACTGCCGCAAGCGCACCAATCGCATGCCACTGGGCAGCGCCGCGCTGGCCGGCACCACCTACCCGATCGACCGTGAACTGACCTGCAAGCTGCTGGGCTTTGAAGCCGTGGCCGGCAACTCGCTGGATGGCGTGTCGGACCGTGATTTCGCCATCGAATTCTGCGCCGCTGCCAGCGTGGCGATGATGCACCTTTCGCGCTTCTCCGAAGAGCTGGTGCTGTGGACGAGCGCGCAGTTCCAGTTCATCGACCTTCCGGACCGCTTCTGCACCGGCAGCTCGATCATGCCGCAGAAAAAGAACCCGGACGTGCCAGAGCTGGTACGCGGCAAGAGCGGCCGTGTGTTCGGCGCCCTGACCGGCCTGCTGACCCTGATGAAAGGCCAACCACTGGCCTACAACAAGGACAACCAGGAAGACAAGGAACCGCTGTTCGACGCCGCCGATACCCTGCGCGACTCGCTGCGGGCCTTCGCTGACATGATCCCGGCGATCAAGCCCAAGCACGCCATCATGCGTGAAGCGGCCCTGCGCGGCTTTTCCACCGCGACCGACCTGGCCGACTACCTGGTTCGCCGTGGCCTGCCATTCCGTGACTGTCACGAGATCGTTGGCCACGCGGTGAAGTATGGTGTGGACACTGGCAAGGACCTGGCCGAGATGAGCCTGGACGAACTGCGCCAGTTCAGCGACCAGATCGAACAGGACGTGTTTGCCGTGCTGACGCTGGAAGGTTCGGTGAATGCGCGCGACCACATTGGTGGTACGGCGCCGGCGCAGGTGCGTGCTGCCGTTGTTCGTGGCAAGGCCCTGTTGGCGTCTCGCTAACCTCCGGGGCGAGGGCTTCGCCCTCGTTCGCGGGTAAACCCGCTCCTACAACGGTTGTGCTTTACCGGTAGGAGCGGGTTTACCCGCGAATGACCCAACACAAATCTCAGCGCTTGCCGCTGCGGATCATCTCCATGAAGGCTGGCATCGACGCTTCCTTGTCCGCCATGATCCGCGCCATGTGCGGGTTCTCCCCCATCAACTGCAGCAATGCCTTGGCCTGCGGGAAGTCCGCCAGGAAGTCGATGCTCAGCACCTTCTTGCCCACCGCGTTGGCCAGGTCGACCGAGAAGCAGAACATCAGGTCTGCCAGCGTCAGTTGCTCGCCCGCAACATAGGGTGCAAAGCGCCCATTGCGCTTGAGCGTGGCAAACCCGGCCAGCAGGTCAGCACGCGCCTTCTCTTTGATCAGCGGTTCGACCGACATGCCAAAGAACGACTCGGCGTAGCAGGTACGCGCAGGCAGCTCGATGTACAGCTCGATTTCCTTGAGCAGCTCACGCACCTTGGCCTGCTCGAACGGGTCGGCCGGCAGCAGTGCCTTGCCGCTTTGGGTCTGTTCAATGTAGTCGAGGATCACACTGGTTTCGCTGAGGAAGCCATGTTCGGTTTCAAGCACCGGCACCTTGCCCCGCGGGCTCACTTCCAGCGCCTGTGGCGCCTGGCCGCCATAGAAGGTGACTTCCTCGAAAGGCAGGCCTTTTTCGAGCAGGGCCAGCTTTACCATGTTGTAGTAGTTGCTGACCGAGAATCCATGAAGCTTGAGCATGAGGTAACAGCCTCCAGGCCGTAAGGGGTTGGCCTGGCTTTTATAGACTGAACGCCTGCCGCTGACCAGCGTCATGCACCCCGTCAATGCCCGGGCATTGCCGCCACAGGCATGGCACACTGTTGCATCCATCCTAGGAGTACCGCGATGAGCGAGCCCACCAACATCGACAATGACGACGACGAAGCCTTCGCCGAGGCAACACTGACCCAGGCCATCGAAAACCAGATCGAGAGCGGCGAGCCGCCTGCGGCCAAGGCCACTTTCAACAAGCTGACGCTGGTCGGCTATGAGCGTGAAGACATTCTGAACCTGATGGCCCATGTGCTGGCCTTCGAAATCGACAACATGTTGGTAGAGGACCGTGCGTTCAACGGCGAGTGGTATGAGAACGCTCTGCGGGCACTGCCGGAGCTGCCGCCTGAGATGGATCAAGGCGACGACGAATAACCCGGCTACACTCGAAGATCAGGCACCGTAGAAAGTGCCGCAATCCTTGTCTGGAAGTCAGGAGTCGCCATGCCTTTTACCCCCGATTTGATCGACGAAATGGAAGTACTCGCGCTGTTCAAACACGACAGCAGCCAGGAAGGCATCAAGATAACCAGCACCGCATCCCCTGCCCTGATCGCGGCTGCGCAACGCCTGCATGAGAAGGGGCTGACCGATCAACCGGATGGCGGCTATCTGACCAGCCTGGGTCATGACGCCGTTGAAAGTGTCCAACTGCTACAGAACATTCTCAAGGCGCCACAGCCGGCCTGAGCATCAGGCTCGCGCAAGATCTGAGACCTTGCGCGGGCCCTGCAGGACCGCGCAGGCTCCAGTCAGTTGGCCGCAGTACTGCGCTTTTCCGCCAGCCACGAGCGGCCGTAAAGGAACACGATGGCCAGCAAGGCCACCGCTTGCGCCGACAGCGAGTAGGCATCGGCATGAATCCCCAGCCAGTCGAACTCAAAGAACGCCACTGGCCGTGTGCCCAGCACGCCGGCCTCTTGCAGCGCCTTCACGCCATGCCCGGCGAATACTACCGACAGCGCGCACAGCAGCGCGGCGTTGATGCTGAAGAACAGCGATAGCGGCAGCTTGGCCGAACCCCGCAGAATCACCCAGGCCAGGCCCACCAGCAGCAACAATGCCGTCGCGCCACCCGCCAGCACCGCCTGATGCCCGGCAGGGCCTGCCTGCAGCCACAGGGTCTCGTAGAACAGGATCACTTCGAACAATTCGCGGTATACCGAGAAGAATGCCAGCACAGCAAAGCCGAAGCGCCCGCCACCGCTGACCAGGCTGCTCTTGATGTAGTCCTTCCAGGCGGCGGCGTGGCGGCGGTCATGCATCCACACACCCAGCCATAGCACCATCACAGCAGCGAACAGCGCCGTGCAGCCTTCCAGCAGCTCGCGCTGAGCGCCCCCCACATCGATCACATAGGCCGCCAGCGCCCAGGTGGCGAAGCCGGCAACCAGCGCCAGGCCCCAGCCGATGTTGACGCTGCGCACTGCCGACTGCTGCCCGGTATTGCGCAGGAAGGCCAGGATCGCCGCCAGCACCAGAATCGCCTCGAGGCCTTCACGCAGCAGGATCAGCAAACCGGAGATATAACTCAGCGTCCAGCTCAGGCCATCGCTGCCCAGCAGCTTGGCCGCCTGCTCGAGCTTGGTTTTGGCGTCGGCCAGACGCTGTTCGGCCTGGGCCACGGGCAAGCCGTCCTGCAAGGACTGACGGTAGGCCATCAGCGTTTTTTCGGTGTCCTTGCGCGCCTGGGTGTCGATGTTGTCCAGCGAGCTTTCCACCAGCTCGAAACCCTCCAGGTAGGCCGCCACCGACAGGTCATAGGCCTGATCGTGGTCGCCTGCGCGGTAGGCCGCCAGGCTCTTGTCCAGTGTGCTGGCCGTGTATTCGAGCAATTGCGCAGGGCCGCGCTTTACTTGCGGCGGTTGAGCACGCTGGGCACGGAATGCCTCGACGGCCGCAGTGCCTTCGTTGGCGGCGACTTCGGCCGGCGTCTGGCGAGCCAGGTCGGCGAGGTTCCAGGTCTTGTCACCCTTGCCTGCTTCCGGCTTGGCGGTGAAGCTGGCAATGTACGCGGCCACGTCCCAGCGCTGGCGATCGTCCAATTGGTCGGCAAACGACGGCATTTCGGTGCCGTCGATACCCAAGGCCAGGGTGTTGTAGAGGTCGAACAGGCTCAACTGGTCCAGGCGCGAGACATCACGCAGGTTGGCGGGTGCAGGCTCCAGGCCCACGCCAGCCGGGCCATCGCCGGCGCCGGTTTCGCCGTGGCAAATCGAGCAGTTTTGCGCGTACAGCGCAGCACCGCGGGCTGGGTCCGGGGTAATCACCGGTGCCTGGCTGACCTCGTAGGCCACAGCCAGTCGCGCACCCAGCTGTCGGGCCTGTTTGGCGACTGCGGCGCCCTCCTGGCGTTGGTCGATGGCTTGGCGTAGCGCTTGAACACCTTGCTCCAGACCCTTTTGCTCAGCATTTGCCGGCAGGCCTTTGAGCAGATCGGCCAATACCGCGCTGAACTCCTGTTGTTCGCGATACTCGCCATCGTCGATCACCGTCCCGTCTTGTACGGTCGGCGGGTAGTCGGCACCGATGTAATCGAGCAAATGCAAGGCCTTGGTGGCCTCGGCGGGCGCTTCTGCCAGCGCCAGGTTACTGCACAGCGCCAGCACCGGGCCAAGCAACACAGCCGGTAGCCAGGCAAGTAGACGGAAACGGGAATTCATGGCCAGTCTCGGAGGGAATGCGAAAGAGAACATTCTTTACTCTGACTCAGCTTACCTCAAGGGTCTTGGGCAGATTTCATGAAAAATCTTGCTACAAATTTGATACGCGATAATCAGGTATGCCCACCTACTTGGCGAATGATCACGTTCTTACCTTCTATTTCAAATGACACACGCTGCCCTTGACTAAGGCGGATTTGAAACCTATTGACTTTTTTATCTTTCATTCTCTTATAGTCACTGGCACCTGCCATCTCTGCAGCGTCTCTGGGAGACTTGCCCTCGTTTTTTATAGCATTCTGAAATTCATCAAACACATACTGCTCGGCAGGTGTCAGCTCTTTATACGTGGCTCGGCTCTTATCAAGCTTCCAAATGTCGTCAAGGTCAGTAGATGCACTGGTGTCACTTGAAGCTTGAGAGCTGTATCGCTTACTACTTCCCGCACTGACTGGGGAGGGGGTCAAGGGTGACGACGCCCCAGATAAATTCGAACCGCTTGAGTTCGATCGATCCAGTGAGGGACTCTTCGAAGCCGGAGTACGGAGAGGCTCTACCGCTAACTTACCAGGCCTTTCTTTCGGTTGTGAAACCTTCATCTTAATGTGTTTACCATGCCCCGTTGGATCAGAATAGTTGACAGGGTCACACGACACGTAGGCATATGCATTCAAACCACCTTCGCCAAATGGGCTCCAACTATCCGGGCTGCAAAATCGCATCATTACCGGACTGTAAAGACGGTAGCCTGCACCCAGCAGGTAGCAGCCGGTGACGGCGTCACGAGACTCACCATTAAAGCCGGGAACTATCGATGGTTGAGGAGAACTGAGTCCGTACGCTTGATAGCACATTTTGGCAAAAGATAGCTCAGCACTACCTGCAATTACAGTCCGCATGGCATCGACAGCAAATAATACAGAGCCTGCGCCCTGCCCGACATTTACCTGAGCCAGACAGCCTTGCCGGTGGTCAAGTAACGAGTACGACGATAACTCGCGCACTTGTGTTGCCAATCGATCTCGGCAGTAAAAGCTCTTCACGACACTCGTCGAATCCTCGCCCATATCACACCTCCTTTTTTAGCTCACGGAAGCATGCCCCCTATTTTCGAACCGCGTAACTGGCAATTTTGATAGTGCGTAATTCGCCGAGCCGTGAGCACACTTATTCCTGAGTACGGGCCTTCCACCCCCCACCCAACGCGAGAAACACCCCAATCTGCCCCAACGCCACTTGGCTGTTCGCCGCCGCCAACTGCGCACGCATATCGGTATAGGTCCGCGTCGCCTGCAAATCCGCCAGGAACGACTCACGCCCCGCTTGGTAATACCGGTGCGTCTGGTCCGCCGCTTCCTTGGCCGATTTCTCCGCCTCGGCCAGCGCCTCGCGCCGATCGAGCAAGGCGCTGTATTGCGCCAGGCGGGTCTGGGTCTCGCGGATGGCATTCAGCACAACCCCATCGAAGTTCGCCAGGGCCGCCTGGGTCGAGGCTTCGGCCATGCGAATGCGGGCACGGGTGCCGTTGGTGGGGATGGTCCAGCTGATCTGCGGGCCAAAACCCCAGCGGTTGGTCGAAGGCTCACCAAGGTTCTCCAGGATACCGATGGTGCCAACCTGGGCGCCAATGCTGATGTCCGGGTACAAGGCGCCGGTGGCCACGCCAATATAGGCGGTGGCGGCAGCCAGCTGGCGTTCGGCCTGACGCACGTCGGGGCGGCGCTTGAGCAGGGCCGCACCATCGCCCACCGGGACCAGCTGGTTCAGGTGCGGCAGCTCGGCGCAATCGGCGGTACCGGCAGGCAACTGGTCGACCGGCTTGGCCAGCAGCGCGGCCAGGGTGTACATGCCCGTCTCGCGTTCGGCCTTGAAGCGTGGCAGTTCGGCACGCAAGGATTTGAACTGGGTCTGCGAGCGGGTGACCTGGGTTTCATCACCACGCCCAGCATCGCGCAGGCGCTGGTTGAGTTTCACGCTTTGCTCCTGCAGATCGAGGGACTCACGGGCAATGTGGTATTCCTCGTTGGCCGAGCACACCTGGGTATAAGCCTTGACCACGTCCGCCACAAGCGTGATGCGGGCAGTGTCGGCAGCGGCCTGCACTGCGTCGGCATTTGCCTTGGCAGCCTCGGTACCACGCTTGAAGGTACCCCACAGGTCGAACTGGTACGAGGCACTGATGATGGCCTCACCGATGTTGGCTACCGGCACCTTCTCAGGCTGCAGGAAAGCTTCGCCCGACTCCTGCAGCCGCTGAGCGCCGAGTTTGACGCCACCGTTGAAGCCGCCTTGCGATTCAGCCACCTCCACCTGGGCGCGAGCTTTGGCGATGTTGGCCGCCGCCACGCGCAATTCGGTGTTGGCACTCAGCGCCTGGCGCACCAGTTCATTCAGCCGCTGATCCTGATACAGCTGCCACCAGTCCTCGGGGACCGGCGCCGACACGACGCTGTCGGCATCCTGGCGCAGCGGGCCGTTCAGGTCATTGCGTTGCACGGCCGCATCCCCAGGCACCTCATAGTCGGGACCCACCATCATGCAGGCCCCCAGCGACAGGCACAGGCCAGCCAGGATCAGCTGTTTCATGGGCGCTGGCCCTCGATGATCGACACCGTGGCAGTGCGCCCGGCGATCATGCGGAAGTCTTGCGGCACTTCGTCAAAGGCGATGCGCACCGGGATGCGCTGGGCCAGGCGTACCCAACTGAACGCCGGGTTAACGTTAGGCAGCAGGTTGGCGCCACTGCTGCGGTCGCGGTCTTCGATGCCAGCGGCAAAGCTCTGCACATGGCCGCGCAGGCGGGTGTTGTCGCCCATCACACGGATGTCCACGGCATCGCCGATGTGTATACCGCCAAGCTTGGTTTCCTCGAAGTAGCCATCGACATGGTACGAGGCGCTATCGACCACCGACAGCACCGGGCGGCCGGCGGTGACGAACTCGTGGTTACGCGGCGCGCGGTCGTTGAGGTAGCCGTCTACCGGGCTGCGCACCACCGAGCGGTCAAGGTTGAGCTGAGCAGTATCGACAGCCACTTGCGCCTCGCTGACAGCCGAACGGGCACGGGCCTCGCGGGACTGGCTTTCTTCCAGTTGCTCGGCGGCCACCAGGTTGCCCAGCTTGCGGTTGCGCTGCGCTTCGCGGGAAGCCTGGGCCAGGGTCTCCTGGCGCTCGCCAAGGGTTGCCTTGGCTTGACGCAGGGCCAAGGTGAAGCGGTCCTGGTCGATGGTGAACAGCACGTCGCCACGTTTGACGGTCTGGTTGTCGCGCACCTCGACCTTCTGGATCAATCCCGACACATCGGGGGCGATCTGGATCACGTCAGCGCGTATGTGGCCGTCACGGGTCCAGGGGGCAAACATGTAGTAGACCACCATCTGCCACACGAGCACGGCGGCGAAGGTCACTACCAGCAAGGTCAGGACCACACGGCCCAAGGTCAGCATAGGTTTTTTCATGGCAGCATCAGGTTTCGGCAAAAGTGGTCCACCGCACCAAGCAGCACGGCATACAGAGCAACGTTGAACAACGCCCGGTGCCAGACCAGGCGGTAGAAATGCAGGCGCACCAGCACCGCGTGCACCCCAAGGAACAGCAGGTAGGTGCCAAACATCATCACCAGCAGCGTGGGCAGGAACACCCCGCTGATATCCAGTTCACCAATCACAGGGGTGCTCCGTCGAGGCCGGGGGGCAGTTGCGGTTGTTCAGCTGGCTCGAGCATCACCTCCACCCCCGGCAACAGCGCCAGGCGCAGACCGCTCAGGGCATGCAGCAGGTGGGTGCGGGCATCACCGCGCTCGTACAGCTCGTCCAGGTTCAGCGCCAGGCGAGCGCGTTCCATGTTGCGTAACAGTGCGGCCGGGGCATGCAGGCGTTCGCCAGCACGCAGGCAGGCGGCGTAGTGCGCACCGACTTCCTCGACCACAGTGTTCAGGCGCTCGCGAGCCTGCTGGCCGGCGCGCGGCATGTACGCCAGCAGGTCGAGCAGGTTCAACCCTACGCGCAGGTCGCGCAGTGCCACGCCACTGTCCTGGCCGGTTTGCGACAGGCGTGGCAGGTGCTGCATCAGGCGGTCGAGCATCTGTACGCCAACCTGGCGGTGCTCGGCCAAGGTCGCAGGCTCGGTCATTTCGACGATGTCGCGCCAGGCGAAGCGGGTCATGCGCTTGGCCGCCAGCTCCACGCCGAACGGGCGCATCACCAGGGTCCAGATAAAGGCGAACAGAAGGCCCGCGGGGCCGGCAAGGTTGGAGTTGAGGAAGGTGAAGAAGTCGGCGTCGTAGGCGCCCTGGATGCTGATGAAGGTCGACGTGTTGACGATGGTCAGCAAGGTGCCCAGGTAGAAGCGCGGCTGTACGGTCAGGGTGCCTATGCAGATGAACGGCACGGCAAAGGCCAGCACCAGCATCGGGAAGTCGTGCAGGTTGGGCAGTACCAAAAACAGGTACAGACTGGAGAAGATGACCGACATCAGCGTCCAGAAAAAGAACCGGTAGATCTGCGGTGCCGGGTCGTCCATGGCGGCGAAGAAGCTGCACGCAACTGCCGCGAGGATTACCGCACTGGCGCCGTCGTTCCAGCCCAGTCCGATCCACAGGCCGCAGGCGACCACGATCGCCAGGACCGTTGAGGCTACCGAGTACAGCATCAGGCCACGATCAAAAAACGCTGTCAGGCGGCCCAGCCGCCAGTGGCGATACACCGCACGCCAAGGCTTGGCATCATCGGTACGCAGGGCGTGCTGCAGGGTGCAGCAGTCCTGCCACAGGTCGGCCCATTCGGTCAGGCGGTACAGGGCGTTGGACAACAGCAGCTCGGCGCGCTGGTCGAGGGCGGCTGTAGCGGGCTGCAAGCGGCCGATCTGCTCATGCAACGTGGCCCAGTGCGCTACCGAAGCGCTGTCGGCAGTGCCTTTGAGCCATTCACGAGCGGCTTCCAGCACGGGTTGAAGCTGGGCGAACTGGGCCGGGGCGCGGCCTTCCAGGGCTACCAGTGCGTCGTCGAGGGCGTCGATCACCGGCAGCAGATGGATCATCCGCCCGCGCAATTCGCGGGCGTTCTTCAGGGTATGCGGGCCGGCACCTTCGTGGGCGAGCTGACCGATCATCAGCTCCAGCGAGTTGAAGGTGGTGACCATCACCCCGCGCATCCCGCCGACCTTGTCGGCACTGGCATCGCGGGCCAGGTAGGTGTCGCTGTAGCGAATCGCCTCGGTGAACCAGTTTCCGGTGGCACCGACTACCACCGGCGCCAGCCGGCGTGGCCAGAAGATAGCCCCGACGACTGCCGCGCAGACAATTCCCAAACAGATTTCCTGCGCGCGAGAAGAGGCCACATCGAACACTGCCAGCGGATTATCCACCACGGCCAAGGCAATCATCGGCAGGGTATAACCGGCCAGCATCAGCACGTAGTTGTTGGCCGTGCGCAGGTTCAGCGAAAGGAACAGCAAGGTGCCGGTCCACAGGGCAATGGCGATGCTCAGCAGCAACGGTGACTGCACCAGCGGCGGCACCAGGAAGATTGCCCCGCCAGCGCCGAGCAACGTGCCGACGGCACGGTACAACGCCTTGGAGCTGGTCGGGCCGACGAAGGGGCTGGAGACGATGTACACCGTAGCCATGGCCCAGTAGGGACGCGGCAGTTGCATGAGCAGAGCAATGTACAGGGCAATCATGGACGCGCCGAAGGTGCGCACGCCGTAGAACCAGTCACGGGCCGGAGGGACAGAGCTGAAGAAACCGTTCATGCCACCCCGCCTGCGCTGCCCAGACCGGCAGCCTCGAAGGCACGAAGCACACGCAAGGCAGCTTCCAGGTCGGCCTGATCGATACCGCCGAGCACATCGCGGCGCAAGCGCACCAGTTCGGCTTCAATGGCTTCGGCCAGGGCACGGCCTTCGGCAGTCAGGCTCAGTGCCTTGGCGCGGCGATCCAGTGGGTCCTCGCTGCGGCACACCAGGCCAGCTTTGCACAGTTGGTCAAGCAGGCGTACCAGCGACGGGCTTTCCAGGCCAGCGGCCTGGGCCACAGCCACCTGGTGCACGCCGTCGCCCAGGCGCACGATCATCAGCAACGGCGCAGCGCAGGCCTCGGAAATGCCGTAGCCGGTCAAGGCGGTATGACAGATGCGCCGCCAGTGGCGGGCAGCAACTACCAGGCCACTGCTGACTTGCAGGCGCAGGAAATCAAGGGACATGAAGAGAACCAAGTATATTCATAGTTTGCTAACTATCAATATACGCCCCGACATCCCCCTGTCGTCAACAGGGGGCGACGGATAGCCGGGGTGAAATGTTGTTCATTTTTCAGCCAGTGCTGGCGCGCTTCGCGGGTAAACCCGCACACAGGGGCTGCACCGGTTTCGGAATCTACGCAATCCCTGTGCAGCACTGGAGAGAAATACTCAGGGCTGGATCTGGTCTTCCAGCTTCATGGTCAAGGCCAATGTACTGCCCATTTGCACCGCCCGGTCCCGCCACTCCTGATACCGCACCGCATCACGGCTGCTGAAATGCACCGCCAGCTCCTCTGCCGCTTGCACCACCCCCGCCGCTGCTGCCAGCTCAAGCCAGTAAAGCGCTGCCTTGAGGTTGGCCTCTACGTGCAGCCCATGCATCAGCCGGTAGCCCACTTCAAAACGACAACGCGCCTCGCCCTGTTCGGCGCCACGCATGAACCACTGGTAGGCCTGCACCAGGTCAACCTGCCACTCCAGGTCACCGTCGCACACCTCCTCCTCATACAGGTCACCCAGTGCGGCGGCGGCATGCAGCATGCCGCGGTCGAAGGCCTGCCGGTAACACTCCGCCGCCTGCACATAGGAAGGGTCGATGCCTTTGCCGAAGTAGTGTTGTTGCCCAAGGTTGAACCAGGCAGCAGCATTGCCCTGCAGGGCCGCCATGCGCAACAGGTGCCCGGCCAGCACGGTATCGGCCCGCCAGTACTTGCCGTTGAGCCAGATCCAGCCGAGATCGTTCAATGCGGACACGCTGCCTTGCAATGCCTGGCGACGCAAGTCGACATACACCGCCTGCAGGTCGTTGGCCTCATCCAGGCGGTTGACCAGCAGTGACCGCTGGCTGGGCAAGCCCACACCGCAGAACAGCCGCTGTCGCCTTCCTGCAGGGGCAGGAGGGGCGATGACCCGCTCGGGCAGAAGGCGGGCAAGTAGCGAATGGATATTGCTGGCAACAGACATGTTCATCCTCATTGAACGACGCACAGCCCCAACCTTCGGCTGTGATGAGGCGTGATTCTGCGTGATGTCACGTCAAAACCTGTCGCGAACGAACCGGCACGAGGCAACCAAATGCGACTTCCTTGATCTGAGCAGGCTGTGGCCAATTGCCATGCCCCTCGCATGCCGCCATCCTATTGCGGCAAGCCTAGACAAGGACGTTATCTTTTGCCGTTCGCCACCACTCGCGCCACCCTTAGCCGACAGTGGGCGCTGCTGCGCCAGTTGCCCAGCCGTTCCCCAGGCATAACCAGCGCCGAGCTGGTCTGGCGCCTGCGTGACGTGGGGTTCACGGTCAGCAAACGCACTGTCGAGCGTGACCTCAACGAGCTTTCGCTGATATTCCCGCTGGAGCGCAATGACAAGAGCATTCCGTTCGGTTGGCACTGGTCGGCCAGTGCCGTGGGCGAATTGCGCGGCAATTTCGACTTGCTGACACATCTGCGAGGGGATGCATTGCAGCCATCGCAGGGTGAGGGCGTGGAGCTGGTGGCGCGAATCAGCGATGCACTGGCGCGGCAGTTGCGGGATGCGCCATTGAGCAGCGACATGCAACTGACGGCGCTGGAGCATGGGCATCGGTTACGCGGCACGGTAAGTGACGGCTGGCCATTACGCTGGTGGCTGTTGAGCCATGGGGACAGGGTGGTGGTAGAGCAGCCTGCCGGCTTGCGGGAAGAGATTGGCAGGATTCTGAGCAATGCGGCAGCTCAGTACCAGAATTTGTAGCCAGTACAGGGTCTTTCGCGGCGGTTCGGCGCCTCGCCCCTCTTTCAAGGACGAAGATCCCGCAGACGCGGATTCTAGCGTCAATCTGCCGCGAAAAGGCCGGTACTGGCTAACCTGCTAGCGCTGCATCCCCCATCGCCGCACCGTCAACCGCTCCAGCGTATTGAACACCAGCCCTTCCACCAGCAGACCGATCAGGATCACCACCGCCAACCCGGCAAAGACCTTGTCGGTATACAGTTCGTTGCGGTTCTGGAAGATGTACCAACCCAACCCGCCTTTGCCACTGCTGGCACCAAACACCAATTCAGCGGCGATCAGGGTACGCCAGGCAAACGCCCAGCCGATCTTCAACCCCGACAAGATTGACGGCAGGGCTGCTGGCACGAGGATGTGCAATACCAGCCGCAGGCCCTTCAGACCATAGTTGCGGCCAGCCATGCGCAGCGTCTCCGACACACCGAGGAAGCCGGCATAAGTATTCAGCGCCAACGCCCATAGCACCGAATGCACCAGCACGAAGATCAGGCTGTTGTCACCCAGCCCGAACCACAGCAAGGCCAGCGGCAGCAGGGCAATGGCCGGCAACGGGTTGAACATCGAGGTCAGTGTGCCCAGTAAGTCTCGGCCCAATTGGGTCGACACCGCCAGGCTGGTCAGGCCAAAGGCCAGGACGATACCCAGCACATAGCCTTTGAGCAGTATTACCAGCGAAACACCGACCTTGGCGGGCAGTTCGCCACTGATCATGCCGTCCCATAGCGCCGTGGCGGTTTGCAGAAAGCTTGGCAGCAGCAGGTCATTGTCCTGGTAGCGGGCAACGGCTTCCCATAGCACAGCGATCACCAGCAATATGACCGCCTTTCTCAACCAGCCTTGCTGCCACAGGCGTTGGGCCAAGGGGAGTTGTCGTTCTACAGGCACACTGAGCAGGGGCTCCAGCTGCACCTCGTATTCCTGGCGTACAGGTGTAGTGGTCATGGCTGAGGCTCCTGTCAGTAGGCGATACGAATATCGTTGAACCCAAGGTTGTCAGGCTGTTCCGGGATATCGGCTTCATCGAACAGCAAACGGTGGATACGCCGGGCACTGGCCTGGAAGTCGCTGCCACCCAGGCTGCCCAGGCCGTATTGATGGCTGTGCACTTCGGCGCGCACCCGCCCCGGGTGGGGCGACAACAACAGGATGCGGTTGCCGACCACCAGCGCTTCTTCGATGGAGTGGGTGACGAACAACAGGGTGAACCGCACTTCCTCCCACAGCAGCAACAGCTCTTCCTGCATCTTGC
Source organism: Pseudomonas sp. 22515 (assembly GCF_052044625.1). Taxonomy (NCBI): domain Bacteria; kingdom Pseudomonadati; phylum Pseudomonadota; class Gammaproteobacteria; order Pseudomonadales; family Pseudomonadaceae; genus Pseudomonas; species Pseudomonas sp. 22515. Next base: position 6,666 of record NZ_JBQENN010000007.1, on the reverse strand, counting down.
GCCGGGTCAGCGCATCCAGGGCGGCGAACGGCTCATCCATCAACAGGATCTTGGGCTGGGTGGCCAAGGCCCGGGCAATTGCCACACGTGCCTTCATACCACCGGACAACGTGTGTGGATAAGCATCGGCAAAGGCGGCCAGACCGACCTTCTCCAGATAATGCAGCGCCCGCTCCTCCGCCTCCGCACGCTTGAGTTGGCCAGACACCAGCAGCGGAAAGATGACGTTCTGCTTCACCGTTTTCCACGGCGGCAACTGGTCAAACTCCTGGAACACCACGATGCGGTCGGGGCCTGGGCCACGAACTGTCTGGCCCTGCAGCAGAATCTGGCCTTCTTGCGGCTGGATAAAACCGGCCACGGCTTTGAGCAGGGTGGACTTGCCACAGCCGGAGGGGCCGAGCAGTACAAAACGATCAGTGCGGTCGACTTCGAAGCTGACCTGATGGGTGGCCCGCACCACGCGTTGCGCGGTACGGTATTCGAGGCTGAGGTTATCCACCTTGAGCAAAGGCGGCGCTGCAACACGGCTCAGGTTGCTGGCCGTGTGGCCTGGCAATGGGGCGGTCATGATCGGTCAGCTCCCCTGCAGCGGGCGTTCATCCTGGAAGAAGTAATCCTTCCACGATTGCGGCTTGTGCTTGATGGCGCCTACCCGATAGAGAAAATCGGCCAGCTTGTAGGTGTTCTTGGGCGTAACGGTAAATTCGTACTGCGGGTTGTCGATCAGCTTGATCAGCGCGTCGCGGTCGATCTTGGCCTTGGTTACGCGGATATAGGTGTCGGCGGCAGCGGCCTTGTCTTTCTGGGCGAAGTCTGCGGCTTCGGCCAGGGCATCGACGAAGGCCTTGTAGGTCTTGGGGTTGTCCTTGCGGAACTTCTCAGTAGCAAACAGCAAGGTCGGCGAGTTGGGGCCGAGGAGGTCGTAGCTGTTGAGCACCACGTGCACGTCCTTGTTGGCCAGCACCTGGTCCTGGAACGGCGGGTTGGAGAAGTGCCCGTTCAGCTCGGTGCCGCCCGCTAACAGTGCGGCGGTGGCGTCCGGGTGCGGCACGGCCAAGGTGTATTTGTCGAGGCGGTTGTATTCCTTGTCGCCCCACTGCTGGGCAGCGGCGTACTGCAGGAAGCGCGACTGCACCGAAACACCCACCGCCGGAACGGCGATACGGTCTTTGTCGGAGATGTCGGCGATGGTCTTCACGTTGGGGTTGCTGCTGACCAGGTAGTACGGAAAGTTGCCCAGCGAAGCCACGGCCTTCACGTTCTGCCGGCCCTTGGTGCGGTCCCAGACGGTCAACAGCGGCCCGACACCGGCGCCGGCGATGTCCACCGAACCGGACAACAATGCGTCGTTGATGGCCGAGCCACCCGACAGCTGCGCCCAATCGACTTCGATGTCGATGCCCTGCTCCTTGCCGTGTTTCTCAATCAGGTGCTGGTCACGCACCACGTTCAGCAGCAGGTAGACGATGCCGAATTGTTCGGCAATACGGATCTTGCCTTCGGCCTGGGCCACGGCGGGGGCGGCTAGGCTGCCGACGACCAGGCTTGCGCCCAGGCCGATGCTTGCCGCCAGGCGGCTGATGGATTTGCGCATGATGGTTTCCTCAGTCGTCAGAACGGGGCATCGCCCTGGATGGTGGTGCGGTACAGCTTGCGCCGCAGGTGCGCGGGGCAGCCGGTGGCCAAGTGGATCAGCGAGCGGTTGTCCCAGAACACCAGGTCATGGGGCTGCCACTGGTGGCGGTAAATGTTCTGCTCCAGCACGCTAAGGGCATACAGCTGCTGCAGCACGTCGCGGCTTTCATCATCAGGCAGGCCGACAATGCGGGTGGTGAAGCCTTCACTCACGAACAGGGCCTTGCGGCCGTTTTCCGGGTGGGTGCGGACTACCGGGTGAATGACCTCCTTTACCTGCGCCAGTTGCTCGGCAGTCAGGGTCGGGCGCCAGTTGCCTTCGAATTTGGTTTCAGCGTAACGGGCGGTATAGGAGTGAGCGGCACTGCGGCCCTCGACCACTTTGCGCAGGGTATCAGGTACAGCGTCCCAGGCTTTATGCATGTCGGCGAACAAGGTGTCACCGCCTTCACTGGGCAGTTCCTGGGCATGCAGCATGGAACCGAGGCTTGGCAGCTCTTTGTACGACAGGTCCGAATGCCAGAACTTGCCGGCATCACCCAGGCCGATGTTCTGGCCATTTTCGATGATGTTGGAAACGATCAGGATCTCGGGGTGGCCAGTCAGCAAGAACTGCTTGAGCACATGGATCTGTAACTCACCGAAGCGGCGGCTAAAGGCGATCTGCTGTTCCGGGCTGATACGCTGGTCGCGGAACACCAGCACATGGTGGTCGAGGTGGGCGCGATGGATACGGGTGAAATCCTCGGCGCTGACCGGTTTGGCCAGGTCCAGACCTATGATCTCGGCGCCGACGGCACCCGAGAAGGGGCGAACTTCAAAAACTTGCGGCTGGGCGCTGTCGATGGACGACAAGGCGTTCAAGGCGGCTGACATTTTTCACTCCCACGCAATGCGCGACCTCAATGGCGCGCAACGATCAGAAACGCACGGGGATTTCCCGTGTGGGTTCAAGTCGTGCGGCGCATCGATTGGTCGACGGGTACGCAGTGAAAGCGACTATAAAGTCATAAAGCCAATATTTTAAATACCATTAAGGAATAACAATATCACTCTCGCGGGAGCGTCCTGCAGTCAGATCAGCCCGCCCTGCTCTTCTTCGTCAATCAGGTTATTGAGGCTGCTGAGCGCCTTGCGCGCCGTGGAACGGTTGAGCAGCTTGGCCTGCGCGCCGGCGGGCAGGTCGGTGATCTTGAACACCCCCTTGGCGGTCAACACGTCGATCAGGTCCTCAAGCACGCGGATCATGTCCAGGTCGCTTTGTTTGAGCTGGTTGAGGCTGTTTTCCACGACATCATCGGCAAACCATTCCTGGATATCGGCATGGTCTGAAGGGAGCATTTCGGTGAACTGATCAAACGCGGCTGCTTCCACCCGCAGCAACTGGCCGGCGGCGTTGCGTTGCACGTAGAACATGGCGATGTCCCTCGTCACGTTGGTTCCTTGTTGGTAGACAGCAGCATAGGCAAAGATCGCCGGGCGCGCAGGCCCGGCGCCAGAGTATGCGCTGTTGGCGGGTAGCAGGAAAGAGCCGGGGCCGNCCCCGGTAGTCTGTCAGCTGTCCTTGTTGTGGATGATGATGGTCGGATCGGCACCGCTGATCAACGAGTTGATCGTCTGGTTGGACCAGTTCACCCCTTCCAGTTTGATGGTCACGTCGGCGTTGGCGATACCACCTTCGGCGTTGAGCTTGCCTTCGCTGCTGACTTGCAACGTGGTCGTACCCTCCACCGTGGTGAGCTTCAGGTAGTTGTCGATGGTGCTGCCCTTCTCGCCCTGCAGCAGGTCCTTCAGGTCGATACGGTCACCCTCGGCCTTGTTGAAGTCCTTGATCACGTCGTTACCGATGTCGCCAGCCTTCCACACGAAGGTGTCGGCACCGCTGCCACCGATCAGGATATCGTCGCCCTGGCCACCGATCAGGGTGTCGTTGCCGGTACCGCCCAGCAGGATGTCGTTACCTTTGCCGCCATCGAGCGTGTCGCTGCCACCTTGGCCGAAGAGGATGTCATTGCCATTGCCGCCCGACAGGATGTCATTGCCGTCTTTGGCACCGGAGATATCGAACTCGGTGTAGTGCTCGGTGATGTACTGGTGAACATTGCTGGTAGTGACAGCACCGACTTCAACACCGCTCTTCTGTGCAACGTACGTCTGCAGGGCCTGGTAGCCCTCGCTGACGACACCGTTGAGGGTGATCAGGTCACCGAAGATGATGTCGTTGCCGTTACCACTATCAATGGTGTCGGCACCTGGCACCGTTGCTTCGGAGTGACCGAGAATCGCCTTGGCCAAATCGGACGGGTCGATATTGGTCTGTGGCTTGCCGGCACTGTCGTAAGGTTTCAGATCGTTCAGCGTGACATCGCTGTTCAGGCCGATAGCCTGGACTTTGCTCAAGCCATTGGTGCCGCCCAATACTGCGAAACTTTCAGTAGAACCTGCGGCCGAGTAGACGTAGTTCCAGTAATCCGCGTAGCCGGTACCGTCCAGGCTGGAGAGTTCATAGGTACCATCACCTTGTGCGTGAAGGGTGCCGACCGTCTTGGTGGAGTCAAGCACCAACTCACCGCGGCGGTTCTCGGTATAGGTCAGCACTTTGACCACACCATTGCTGCTGATCTCGACCTTGTGAGTCGCATCGGCCCAGGCGCTGAACGTGTCACCCATCTTGTAATTGTTGACGTTGACTACATCATCCAGGCTCTTGCCATTCTTCCACAGGCTAGGGTTGGTGGACTCACCGCTCTGATAATAGGTTGGCTTACCGTCGGTAATGAAGTAAGTCAGGTTCTCCGCACCTTTGTTGCCGGTGGCCATGGTGCTGTTGAAGAAGTTGGACGTGGTCTTGAACGCGTCTTCATAGTTGGTACCGCCACCGTAGTAGCCGCCCACCATCGAGTTCAATACCGCCTGCAACTTGCTCAAAGCATCCGGGTCGGCAAGGTTCACTGCCACGTTCTTGTTTACCTGGGTATCGAAGTCGACCAGGAAGATGTTTACGGTACCCGAGGTGTCCGAGCCCAGGCTGGCCTTGAGCGTGTTGAACACCGAGGCCAACTGCGTCTTGGCGTCGGCAATCGACTTGTCGCTCATACTGCCCGAGCTGTCGACCATGAAGGCGATGTTGTAGTTCTTGCCCTGAACCACGTTCAGCCCGGATACGTCAGCGACGATGATGTCGTTGCCTTCACTACCGGTCATCGTGTCATTGCCCGAGGTACCCACACTGGCCTTGTAGGTCGCAGCGTACACCGTCACCGGGATATTGCCGGTGGTGATGGCCGAGCCGCCCAGGCTTTCGGTGGCAGTCGAGGTAACCGTGATGTCGAACGAGCCTTTGTAATAGGCCGGCGGGGTCAGCGTCAGGCTGCTGAGTTTCCAGCCTGTCACATCGACCGGGGCAGTACCAACCGTGACCGTGTGGCCTGCACCATCGCTCAACACGGTACCTTTCGGGATACCGCTGAGTGTCACGTTCAGGCTTTCGGAGCCGTCAGTGTCGGTCAGGGCGGTGGAAATACCGACCAGTTTCACCGAGCCACCCTCAGGCCCTTCGTTGAGCTTGTAGCCGTCGTAGTAGCTCTGACCATTCACGGTGTGCAGGTCGGACACGCCCAGGCCTGCGTTCGCCATCTCGGTCACGTTCTGGTACATCTTGACGTTCGAGCTGCTCAGGTCGGTAACGGCACCGGAGCCTACCTGGATGTTCAGGTCATAGCTGCCTGGACCGGACTGGTTGGCATGGTAGACCTCGATCGGGTAGTAGCCGCTGGTATTTGGGGTAAAGGTACCCGACACCCCGCCACCGGCTCCCCAGGTGGCCGTGACTACAGTCTTGCCACCGATGGTGACCACGAAGCTGTCGTCGGCCAAACCACTGAAGGTATAGACCTTGCCGGCTTCCAGGTAGATCAGGCCCGACGTTTTCGAACCGGTGCCAGCGGTGACGCTGCCATCGGACTGCACGTTGGTCGTGGTGCTGCTGGAGTTCGCGCTGCCGGAGTTGGCAAAGACCGTCTTCAGATCCTCGCCGGTAATGCCGTTGCCGCCAGTACCCAGGCCTTTGAGGCTGGTCCAGACTTCCTTGGTCAGCCCTTTGGACTCGATATCGGCGCTGCCGAAGCTCAGGGTCGGTTTGTCGGCAACCGGGCTGATATCGACCTTCATGGTCACTTCGCTGCCCAGGTTGGTGCCATCGTTCGGCTTGAACTTGAACTGGGCGTAGTCAGCCTTCTGGTTACCCACGCCAGTACCACCGTAGTTGTCCGCACCCGACTGGTTGAGGGCCGGAACGAACTTCAGGTTCTTGGCAGTGATATCAGCCTGGCTGACCACCTGGCCAACGGCCACATTCACCCATGCAGTACCGTTGAAGAACTGCAAGTTGCCGGCGGCCGGGAGCGAGGTAATGGTCACAGACAGGTTAGTGTTGCCATCGGCATCAGTGACTTTGAAATCACTCCAGGCAAATACGTAATCGGTGTCCTCCACGCCAAATACTGCGCCGCCAGGCGAAACCGGCAGGTGGTCATTGTCGAGAATGGTGGTCGTCACGCTCGATTTGCTGCTATCAACCTGCAGGTTCTCGAAGTTACCACCCGTGGCGGCTTCGATCTTCACGACGAAGTTCTCGGTACCTTCGACCAGTTTGTCATCGATGGTAGCGATGTTGAACGTCGTGCCTGTGCTATTGGCCGGAATCTTCACGGTCGCAACACCGGTGAAGTCATCACCGTTTTTGGCGGTACCGCTGTAGCTAAGGGTGATAGTGACTTCGGACTTGGACGCGTTGCTCAGGGTCAGCGTGTACTGGCCGGTTTCACCTTCGGTCAGAGAAGACGTGCCGGTAATACCAACGATGGTGACGTCACCCTGGTTGCCGGTGCCCGGCGTTCCCGTACCTGGTTCGTCGGTCACAGCGGTGCTGACCGGGGTCTTGTCCAGCGTCAGTTGCTCGAACTTGCCGACATCCGCACCTTCAACGGTTGCGATCGATTTGATCACAGGGTCGTTGGTACCGACGTA
>NZ_JBQENN010000006.1:122031-196513 GCF_052044625.1 Pseudomonas sp. 22515 | reverse complement strand
AGGTCATCGTCAAGATTCATTTCGCAAAACCCCTATCTGCGCATGCAGGTAGGGGTTTTGTCTTTGTGGGCAAAAAAACTGGGCTTGCTTGAATCCCTGTGGAGCGGAGATGGCACCGGCTCGCCGGTGTTCGCGGGTAAACCCGCTCCTACAATGGCCTGTGTCCACCCCCCGATGTGTGTCCACCACCAATCTGTGTAGGAGCGGGTTTACCCGCGAATACCGTGGCGGCGGCAACGGTGAACGGCGGGTGGAGATTGGCCAGCAGGGCCGGCTCTTTCGCGGGTAAACCCGCTCCTACAAATCATGAAATGTGCGTCATTTATACCTGACGAATGACAGCGTAATGCTACGCTCGCGGAAATACTCAGCACGGATACTTACCATGGAAATGAACTGGCATCAGGCCCTGCAAGAGAGCCTAAGCTGGCTGGCAATCGCCTCGTTCATCACCCTTGTCAGCTTCACCGCAGCCGCAACTCTGGCCGTAAGTTGTACACGCTGGGGCAGCCAGTTCTGGCAGCTTGCCGGGCCCTATTTCAGTTTCAGGCGCAGTTGGCGGCCGTTGCTGGTGTTTGCCCTGCTGCTGGTCCTGACGCTGTTTTCGGTTCGCCTGAACGTGCTGTTTTCGTTTTGGTACAACGGCTTCTACAGCGCCTTGCAGGGCCTTGACCAAGCGGCGTTCTGGTACCTGCTCGGCGTCTTCGGGGTGCTGGCCACCATCCATGTGCTGCGCTCGCTGTTCACCTTCTATGTCAGCCAGGCATTCAGTATCAAGTGGCGGGTCTGGCTGACCGAGCGCCTGACCCACGACTGGATGCAGGGCGATGCCTATTACCGTGGCCAGTTCCTTGCCGAGCCAGTGGACAACCCTGACCAACGTATCGAACTGGACGTTAACGCTTTCGTCACCAACTCGGTCACCCTTGCCCTGGGCGCAGTCAGTGCGCTGGTTTCGCTGGTGGCGTTCACCGGCATCCTCTGGGGGTTGTCGGCACCGTTGACGGTGGCCGGCGTAGAGATCCCTCGGGCGATGGTATTTGCCGTTTACCTGTATGTCATCGTCGCCACTTGGGTCGCCTTCCGTCTTGGGCGCCCGTTGATCCGGCTTAACTTCCTCAACGAGAAACTTACCGCCAACTTCCGTTACGCATTGATGCGTCTGCGTGAGAACGCCGAGAACATTGCCTTCTACCAAGGTTCGCAAGTCGAGCGGGGCACGTTGCTCGGCCGTTTTGCTGCCTTGATTGTGAATGCCTGGGCATTGGTGTACCGGAACTTGAAGTTCAGTGGCTTCAACTTGGGTGTCAGTCAGGTGGCCGTTGTGTTTCCGTTCATTCTTCAGGCGCCGCGCTTCTTCAGTGGGGCGATCAAGCTGGGCGACGTCATGCAAACTTCCCAGGCCTTTGGGCAGGTGCAGGATTCTTTGTCGTTCTTCCGTGAGTCGTACGATGCGTTCGCGCAGTACCGCGCGACCCTTGACCGTCTCACCGGCTTTCTCGATGCCAACCAGCAGGCAAGTGCGTTGCCGCGCGTCACGACCGAAGACCAGGCGCATGCGCTGCAGATTGCGGGATTACAGGTACTGCGCCCGGACGGACATGCCCTTATCGCCGACCTGGACCTGAGCCTGCACGCCGGTCAGGCGTTGTTGATCAAAGGGCCATCGGGCAGTGGTAAAACCACGCTGCTGCGTGCCCTGGCGGGCCTTTGGCCGTATGCCGAAGGCAAGGTCAGGCGGCCAACGGGGCATCAGGCACTGTTCCTGTCGCAACGCCCGTACCTGCCGCTGGGTGACTTGCGTACCGTCATTGCCTACCCGGCAGCCAGTAATTCCAAGGATGAGTTGCTCATGCAGCAGGCACTGCGCCAGGTCAACCTGGCCCACCTGGCCGAGCGTCTGGACGTCAGCTGTGACTGGTCACACATCCTCTCGGTGGGCGAGCAGCAGCGTCTGGCGTTCGCCCGGGTGCTGTTCAACCGGCCTGAGGTGGTGTTTCTCGACGAGTCCACCTCGGCGATGGATGAGGGGCTCGAGCATGCCCTGTATGCGTTGTTGCGTTCGGAAATGCCGAGTGCATTGCTGGTCAGTGTCGGCCACCGCAGCACGCTGGCAGCGTTCCATACTCACCGGCTTGAGGTGGATGGGCATGGCGGTTGGTCGTTGCTGGAGCAGGAGGCTGCGCTGGCCTAGTTCGGCTTGAGGGGGAGATCGCCATCCAGCATCGCGATCAGCTTGGCCCCTTCACTGCGTGCATTGCCGACATCCTTGGTGACCCGAACCACTCGAACGCCTGCACCGGCAGGCCGTGCTCCGTGGCTAGGCGTTCGACCCCTGCGGCGGGAGCGTTCGGGTTACAGGATGGAACTGTTCAACCTGCGTGCGCTGCAGCCGTGAACCGCCAGGCTAGCCAGGTTCAGCGCAGCAGCGTCAGCCCTGCAAGGGTGGTGACGGCAAACCCTGCACCAACCAGGAAGGTTGCCTGGAACCCCGCACTCTCCCACAGCAATCCGGCTACCACGCTGGCTATCAGCAGTGCCGCACCGGTCAGCAGGTTGAACAGGCCGAAGGCGGTACCGCGCAAGTTGGCGGGGGCGCTGTCGGCAATCATGGCAGAGAAGATGCCTTGGCTGAAGCCCAGGTGCAGGCCCCAGGCCGTTACCCCAAAGGCAAGCCCGGCCCATCCTGGCAAAAGGGCCAGCAGCAGGTCGGCAGTGATCAGCAGGCCTAGCCCGGCCATCAGCACGCCACGGCGCCCCACTCGGTCCGACAACACGCCGGCAGGGTAGGCCGACAGTGAGTAGGCCATCGCCATCAATACCAGTACCGCCGGCGCCCACAGCGGAGTCAGGCCTATGTTCTGAGCCCGCAGCAGCAAGAACGCCTCGCTGAAACGGGCGAAGGTGAACAACGTGGCCAGACCGATCAGGCGCCAATAGACCGGCCCCAGGCGACGCAGCGCGTGCAGTGCCAACGGTGAGCGTACCGGACGCCCCATAGCTGAGGTCTCAGGTTCGTGAACGAAGGCAACTAGGATATACACCGCCACGAACGCCGGGATAATAGCTACCCAGAACACGGTCTGGAAATGGCTCGCTGTCAGCCACATCAACACGATCGCCAGCAATGGCCCGAGGATAGCGCCCACGGTATCGAGCGCCTGACGCAGGCCGAACGCCGCGCCGCGCAGCTCGACCGGCGTAACATCGGCCACCAGCGCATCGCGGGGTGCCCCCCGAATGCCTTTACCGACACGGTCGACGAAGCGTGCCGCAGTCAGCCACTCAAGTCCGGAGGCCATGGGAAATACCGGCTTCATCAGCGCACTCAGGCCATAGCCGATCACTGTCAGCAGCTTGCGTTTACCCAGTCGGTCGCTGAGGGCGCCAGAGAACACCTTGGTGAACGATGCGGTCGACTCGGCGATTCCTTCGATAAACCCCACCGCGATCACCGAAGCGCCGAGCACACTGACCATGTACAGGGGCAGCAGGGCGTGGATCATCTCCGAGGAAATGTCCATCAACATCGACACGAGGCCCAGCGCCCAGATGCTGCGGGGCATCTTCGGCTGGCTTTTGGCAGTGCTTGCGCAGTTGTTGTCATCGCCACGCATCTGGCCGCTCCGCAGCGTTGTACGTCGAAACTGTAGATGCCTGCACACAGGACGCAAATCGGATAGGTGGATGGCAGCAACAGCCTGCGGACATGACTGAACTGTCCATGAATGCAGGGTGGTCATTCCGTCATAGGGTGCCTTCGCCGGTGTTCGCGGGTAAACCCGCTCTTACAGACCGCGAAGGCTTATCAGATGTTGAGCAAGACCGTTGCACCCACAGCGAGCCTCGCTGTGCCAAAGATCACGGTTCAGCAAAGTTCAGTTACAAACATGTAAACTTCGTAAATAAGATTTACTCGCATTTGCGACTCTCTATATTTACCACCCCTGTTGGCCGCCAAACTGAGTGCGGGGCCGGTGGGCGAGGGCTCCCGGTTTCCGACAGGGATGTGCCTTTTCGCTCATGAATCGCAGGAGATGTACCCATGCAGTGCAGAACTTCATCCAACAGCCTGGCCCTGGCGTTCGTCGCGCTGGCGTCGCCGTCCATGCTGGCGACTGCGGCAGAGTCCGAGGAGCGGCGTGCGGGTGAGGTAGTGGAAGCGCCCGTCGCCGACAACGCGCTGGTGATCCAGGACACCCTGATCACCGCCGAGCGCGAGGCGCGACAGGCCCTGGGCACGTCGATCATCACGGCCGAGGACATCAAGCGCCACCCACCGGCCAATGACCTGTCCGACATCATCCGCCGCGAGCCCGGGGTTAACCTGACCGGCAACAGTGCCAGTGGCGCACGCGGAAACAACCGGCAGATCGACCTGCGCGGCATGGGCCCGGAGAACACGTTGATCCTCATCGACGGCAAGCCATCCAGCGCGCGCAACGCTGTGCGCTATGGCTGGAACGGTGACCGTGATACTCGGGGTGAAACCAATTGGGTGCCGGCCGAAGCGGTCGAGCGCATCGAGATCCTGCGTGGCCCGGCCGCCGCACGCTACGGCTCCGGCGCCATGGGCGGGGTGGTCAATATCATCACCAAGCGTCCTTCCGACGAGCTGAAAGGCAGCGTCAGCCTGTACACGCAACTGCCCGAAGACAGCGCAGAAGGCGCCAGCCGGCGAGCCAACTTCAACCTCGGTGGCGGCCTGACCGATAACCTGGGTTTGCGCCTGTACGGTGGCCTGGCCAAGACTGACGCCGACGATCTGGACATCAACGCCGGGCATGCCACCAGCGCCCTGGTTGCGGGGCGAGAAGGCGTTCGCAACAAGGACATCAACGGCCTGCTCAGCTGGAAACTGAACGACGAGCACCGCCTGGAAGCCAGTGCCGGCTACAGCCGTCAGGGCAACATTTTTGCCGGCGACACCATGAACAGCAACGGCGGCGGAGACGTCGACTTCGTCTCCAGCCTCTACGGCCACGAAACCAACGTGATGCAGCGCAGTACTTATGACCTGACCCACCTCGGTGATTTCACCTGGGGTACCAGCAAGACCACGCTGGCCTACGAATACGTACGCAACTGGCGGCTTAACGAGGGCTTGGCTGGCCGCACCGAAGGTGCCCCAAGCGACGAAGGTGGGGCCATGTCCCGTTTGCGTAACACACGCCTGAGCAGTGAGGTGAACCTGCCGTTCGCCATGGGCAGCACAGAACATGTGCTTACCTTGGGTGGCGAGTATCTGTACGAAACCCTCAACGACCAAGGTTCGTTGCGCCCGCAAAGCTCCGACCCCACCCACAATGACGGCCTTGTCGGCTTCGATCGCAGCAGCTCGAAGATGACCGCACGCAGCTATGCGCTGTTTGTCGAAGACAACATCATCGTTGGCGACACCACCCTTACGCCGGGCCTGCGTTTCGACCACCACGAAAGCTTCGGTGACAACTTCAGCCCCAGCCTGAACCTGTCGCACAAGCTGACCGAAGCGCTGTCGGTAAAAGGCGGCATCGCCCGTGCCTACAAGGTTCCGAACCTGTACCAGTCCAACCCCAACTACCTGCTGTACAGCCGCGGTAATGGCTGCAGTGTGCAACAGGCCAACAATGGTGGCTGCTACCTGCAGGGCAACGCCGACCTCAAGCCCGAGATCAGCGTCAACAAGGAAATCGGCCTGCTGTACGACCGTGGTACCTGGCGCACCAGTGCCACCTACTTCCGCAACGACTACAAGAACAAGATCATCGGTGATACCGATGTACTTTACACCATGGGTACCGGCAGCCGTGTGACTCAGTGGGACAACGCCGGCAAGGCACGGGTGGAAGGTGTCGAAGGCAACTTCTTCATCGAGTTGGCCCCGACCCTGGACTGGAACACCAACCTGACCTGGATGCTCGACAACGATGATCGCGAAACGGGTGAGCCGCTGTCGGTGATCCCGGAATACACCGTCAACACCAGCCTCGACTGGCGCGCGACCGAGCAGCTGTCATTCCAGGTAGCGGGTACTTACTTCGGCAAGCAAAAATCGCCGACCTACAACTACCGCACCCAGCAGGACTACGACAAGACCGCCCAGCAGGACGTCGAGGCCTATGGCCTGGTGGACGTGAGCGCCGGGTACAAGTTCAATGCCAACTACGACGTGCGGGTGGGCGTGAACAACGTCTTCGACAAGCAGATCCTGCGCGGCGGCAACGCCAGCAGCTCGGGGGCAAACACGTATAACCAGCCGGGCAGGGCGGTGTTTGCTGCGCTGAATATCAACTTCTGATCCAAAGGGCCGCTCTGCGGCCCAATCGCAAGTCAACCGGATCGCGAATGGCCGGCGACATTGTTGCAGCCAAACGTCTCGCAGCGTGCTAAACCATGCACCCCAGCCCGCTGCGAGAAATGCCTGGTGAAAGCCATCCGCCTGACCCTGATTTGCCATGCCCTGACCCAGGCCCAGAAGAACGGGCGCCTGCACCATACGGATGATGGCATCCTGCCGCTAGCCCGACAGGCAGACGCCGACCGATCAGGCGTGCAACTGCTGAGTGCGCCAGAGCGGCGGGCCTGCGAGACGGCGGCGTGGTTAACGGGGGCGGTACAGGTCGAGCCGGGCTTGGCCGATTGCGACCTTGGGCGTTGGCAGGGTGTGTCGTTGAAGCAGCTACAAGCCGAGCAACCGCTGGCGTTGGCAGAATGGCTGCGGGATCCGGCCAGTGCCGTGCATGGTGGCGAGTCGTTCGCTGCGCTATGCCAGCGCCTGGCCGCTTGGCTGGCGGCCTTTGACAGGCCGGGTGACTGGCTGGCCGTGACCCACCCGATGGTCATACGCGCCATGCTGGTACAGGTGCTTGGGTGTCCGATGAGTGCCGGGCAGCGAATCGACGTGCTGCCGCTGTCACGCCTGGAACTGAGCTTTACCGGGCAGTGGCGGTTGCGCCTAGGCTAAGGCTCAGAACGCCAGCTTGTAACCGATCAGCAGCAGCATCGTTGCCAGGCAAGGGCGCAGCACGCGGTCGGAGATTCGCCCGGTGAGGTGGCTACCCAGATAGATGCCTGGCAGCGAGCCCAGCAGCAGGTAGCCCAGCAGCGACCAATCCATGTTGCCCATGCCCGCGTGGCCCAGGCCTGCTACCAAGGTCAGTGGCACGGCGTGGGCAATTTCGGTACCGACCAGGCGACGGGTGACCAGGAACGGGTACAGCAGGAACAGCGCCACTGTACCCAGGGCGCCAGCACCGATGGAGGTGAGGGTGACCATTATTCCAAGCACCACGCCGGTCAGCACCGTGAGGGTGTTCAGGCTACGGTCGCTGAGGTGGTAGTGATCACCGGCATGGCGGCTGGCGAAGGCCTGCAGGCGCGATTTGAACAGGATGGCCAGCGCGGTCAGGATCAGCACCACCGCCAGGCCTTGCTTGATGATGGCGTTGAGCGCCGAGGTATCGGTGTGCAGGGTGCTGAGGAACCACAGGGTCAGCGCCGCAGCGGGCACGCTGCCCAGGCTGAGCAGGCCGGTGATCTTCCAGTCGATGTTCTTGTTGCGCGCGTGCACCCAGACGCCACTGGCTTTGGTGATCGCTGCATACAGCAGGTCGGTACCGACAGCGGTCGCCGGGTGGATACCAAACCACAACAGGATCGGGGTCATCAGCGAGCCGCCACCGACGCCGGTCATACCGACGATGAAGCCCACGACCAGGCCAGCAATGGTGAAACCGAAAGAACCTACATCCATACGCTACTCGACTGCCCAACTTTGCCCGTTATCGGATGCCAGTCAGCATATAGATTTTTTTATAGCCAAATAGACTTGTTCGTTATTAGGTTATAACCGGGTTTGCCTTGGGCGGGCGCGACCGATCAACGATCAGTCATCACCACCATGACATGGGCATCACCACCGTCATCACTTTCCGACAGGTAGATGTGCCCCACCTGACTGTCGAAATACGCCGTCTCCTGCGGCCCGATGCTGACCGCTTCGCCGGTCTCGAACTCGATGCGCACGCGCCCGCTCAGCACCAGCGCGAACTCTTGCCCGGGGTGGCGAATAAAATCGTCGAACTGGCCGCGTTCCCGGGCAATGATGCGGGCATAAGCCGGTGTCATGCGTCGTGCGGGGAAATCCCCGGCAATTGGATAATAGTCGTAGGTGCCGGTCGAATAACCCGCCGCTGCGGGCAGTGAGTCAACCACCACGGTCACCGGCACCGGGGTGCTGACCGTGCCGCTGGCGCGGAACAGCTGGGCAATATCGACATTCAGCGCCCGCGCAGCAGCGGCCAGTTTTTCATAGCTGACCGACACCTGCGCCAGTTCCATCTTCGACAACGTGGACAGCGGTACGCCACTGGCTTCGGACAATTGCTTGAGGGTCATCTGGCGCGCCTTGCGCACCTGGCGCAGGCGCTGGCCCACTACTGCACGGTCAAGCTGGGGTAGAGCTGAAGGCATTCAGGGATCTCGGCATGCGGCGTTGGTCGGGCATCTTACCTTGGACCCTTGCGCATTTCTAAATTCTCATATATTAGAATTCTCATAAATGATAATTTGCCTGGCAGGAGCGTGCATGACCCCGACCTACGACACCCTGATCATCGGTGCTGGCATCGCCGGCGCCTCGCTGGGCTACCGCCTGGCCGGCCAGCAGCGTGTGCTGCTGGTCGAGCGTGAATCGCAGCCTGGCTACCATTCCACCGGGCGTTCGGCGGCCATGTTCATGGAGGCTTACGGCACCCCACAGATCCAGGCACTGACCCGCGCCAGCCGAGCCTTCTACGAAGCGCCACCGCAGGGCTTCTGCGAGCACCCGCTGCTGGAGCCGCGAGGCTGTCTGTATGTGGCCAGCCTGGAGCAGCGTGAACTGCTTGAGCAAACTTACGCGCAGAACCTGGCCAATGGCACAGAGGTCAGCCTGCTGGACCGGGACGCGGCCTTGGCACTGATACCCAGCCTGCGTGGCGAAACCCTGGCCGGCGCGGTGCTTGAGCCAGGTGCGATGGACCTTGATGTACATGCCTTGCACCAAGGCTTCTTGCGTGGTTATCGCACCGCCGGCGGTGAACTGCGCTGCAACGCCGAGCTGATCCAGGCCTGGTACCTGGACGGCGTGTGGCAGGTGGAGTTGGCTGATGGCAGCCGTCTGCAGGCCCGATGTCTGGTCAATGCTGCAGGTGCCTGGGCGGACCGTGTGGCCGAGCAGTGCGGGGTGGCGCGCATCGGCTTGCAACCGTGCCGACGTAGCGCATTCACCTTCCCCGGCCCGGCAGAACAAAACTTTGCCCGCTGGCCTGCAGTGATTGGCGTCGATGAAAGCTTCTACTTCAAGCCTGATGCCGGCCAACTGTTGGGGTCTCCAGCCAATGCCGACCCGGTTGAGCCACAGGATGCCGCGCCCGACGAGTTCGACGTGGCCTTGGGTATTTACAACATTGAAGCCATGACCACCTTGGCGATCCGCCGCCCTAGCCACACCTGGGCCGGGCTGCGTTCATTCGTTGCCGACGGCGACCTGGTGATCGGTTTCGATGCGCATGCACCCGCGTTTTTCTGGCTGGCGGCCCAGGGTGGCTATGGCATCCAGTCGGCAGCGGGGGCCTCGCGCCTGGCCGCCGACTTGCTGATGGGCCAGCCCGTGTGTCCCGACCTTGTCAGCCAGGGCGTGGCGCCCGAGCGCCTGTCCCCGGCCCGTTTCCAGCAACCCTGAAAGGAGCATCCCATGAGCAATGACATTCAGCGTTTCCCCAGCAGCTTGCCGTTCCCGTTTTCCCGCGCCGTAAAGGCCGGTGGCTTTCTGTTCCTCTCCGGGCAGGTGCCGATGAGCGCTGGCGGCGAAGTGGTGCGCGGTGATATCCAGACCCAGACCCGTGCTGCCTGCGAGCGCATCGCCGAAAGCCTGGAGGCCTGTGGCGCGCGTCTCGACCAGGTGGTGAAGGCCACGGTCTGGCTGTCGGACATGCGCCATTTCGCCGGCTTCAACGAGGTGTACAAGGCGTTCTTTGGCGCGGCGCTACCGGTGCGTTCCACCGTGGCTTCGGCGTTGGCCCTGGGCGTGGATGTGGAGATCGAAGTGCAGGCGTTCGTCGGCGACGCCTGACCGGGCAAAGAGCCCGTGTAGAGGCGGCCTTGTGTCGCGATGGGCTGCAAGGCCGCCCCTACAACCGCGGTATGCGACGGCGATGACAAAACAACAATAAATCCAGAGGTTCACATGCAAGAGCAGCTGAAGATCGCCGGCGCATTTGTCGGCGTGATCGTGGGGGCGGGGTTCGCTTCAGGGCGGGAACTGTTGTTGTTCTTTGTCGATTTCGGCGTGTGGGGGTTGGCTGGCGCGTTGGTCAGCGCCGCCTTGTTCACCTTCCTCGGCATGGCGTTGGCGGGGCTGGGCAATCGCCAGCAGGCCACCTCGCACAAGGATGTGATCCTGGCCATCTGCGGCCGTCACCTGGGCATGTTCGTCGACTGGTTGATCACCTTTTTCATGTTCGCCGTCACCGTGGTCATGCTGGCCGGTGGTGGTGCCTTGCTGGAGCAGCAGTTCGGCATCCCGGCCCTGACCGGCAGCGTGCTGGTGACGCTGGTGGTAGTCGGTATCGTGTGCCTGGACGTGCGCAAGATGATACTTGCAATTGGCGCCATCACACCCTTGCTGATCCTGGTGGCTTCGGCAATAGCGCTGTATGCCGTGATCACCCGCGAGCAGAGCTTTGCTGCGCTCGATCAGGTGGCCAGCCAGCAACAGGCCGGCACCCGCCATTGGCTGCTGGGGGCGTTCTTGTATGTGTCGTATAACATCGTCGCGGGTGCGCCGATCCTGGCCATTCTGGGTGGTTCGGCCAAGGGCGAGAAAGCCGCTGTGTGGGGAGGCCTGCTCGGTGGTGCAGCGCTAGGCGGCCTCATGCTGGTGATGAGTGCCGGGCTGCTGTCGCGCCTGGACAGTGTGGCCGACCAGCCGATGCCCATGCTGTCGATTGCTAACGAAGTGTCACCACTGCTGGGGCTGGTGATGTGCCTGATCATCTTCGGCATGATCGTCAACACCGCGGTGGGCACGCTGTTTTCCTTCCTCTCGCGGCTGTTACCGGCGGGCACGACGAAGTTCCGCTGGGGCTCGGTGGTGACCGGGGTGGTGGCGTTCGGCTGTAGCCTGGTGGGGTTCATCAGCCTGGTGGGTGAGGTGTACCCGTTCTTCGGTTACTTGGGCTTTGTGCTGATGACGGCGGTATTGCTGGCCTGGGTACGGCGGGGCAGGGCTGCGAAGGCGGTGGCTGCATAAGGGGCTGGTACAGGCGACAACAGGCATAGGCCGTTGCCGCCTGAACCCGGCGTTTAAATCCTGAAGCTGCCCACCAACTGCTTCAAACGCCCAGCCTGCTGGGCCAGTTGGTCGCAATGGCGCAGGGTCTCGTTGAGGTTCTCCACCCCTTGCTGGTTCAGGGCGTTGATCTGGGTGATGTCCAGGTTGAGGCTTTCGACCACGGCGGTCTGTTCTTCGGTCGCTGTCGCCACCGACTGGTTCATGCCATCGATTTCGCCAATGCGCTGGGTCACGCTGGCCAGGCGTTCGCCGGCCTGGTTGGCCACCTGTACGGTCTGCTCGCTGGAGACTTGGCTGGTGTTCATGGTATGCACCGCTTCGCGCGAGCCCACCTGCAGGCTGGTGATCATGCGGTGGATTTCTTCCGCCGACTCCTGGGTACGGTGCGCCAGGTTGCGCACCTCGTCGGCCACCACGGCAAAGCCACGGCCGGCCTCACCGGCACGGGCCGCTTCGATGGCGGCGTTCAGTGCCAGCAGGTTGGTCTGCTGGGAAATGCCCTTGATCACGTCGAGGATCTTGCCGATTTCGTCGGTGCTGGCGTTGAGCGTTTCGATCTGTGCGCACGACTCGCTGATCCGTTGCGACAGGGCAGTCATGGCGCTGATGGCTTCTTCAACCACTTCACGGCCACCGTGCGCCTGTTCGCTGGCACCGCTGGCATGTTGCGAAGCATCTGCGGCGTTGCGGGCGATTTCCTGGGTGGCGGCGCCCAGTTCGTTGATGGCCGCAGCGACGCTGTTGGTGCGCATGCTCTGTTCTTCAGAACCGCTGATCGACGCATTGGACGCGCTGACCACTTTCTCCGAAAGGTCATGCACCAGGCGGGTGGCCGAGGACACTTCGCTGATCGAGGCATGGATACGTTCGACAAAGCGGTTGAACGAGGTAGCCAGTTCGCCGAATTCGTCCTTGTTCTGCACGGCCAGGCGGCGGGTAAGGTCACCTTCACCCTCGGCGATGTCGCGCATGGCGCGGCCCATGGTGGTCAGCGGGCTCATCAGCACCGGAATCAGCAGGCCGAGCAGGCCGGCGATGGCGGCCACGGCAATCAGCATGGCAATGATCGCCGAGGTGCGGAACTGGCTGAGCGCGGCATAGGCCTTGTCCCTGTCGATCGACAGCCCGATGTACCACTGCGCCGAAGGC
Source organism: Pseudomonas sp. 22515 (assembly GCF_052044625.1). Taxonomy (NCBI): domain Bacteria; kingdom Pseudomonadati; phylum Pseudomonadota; class Gammaproteobacteria; order Pseudomonadales; family Pseudomonadaceae; genus Pseudomonas; species Pseudomonas sp. 22515. The sequence goes on along the minus strand of NZ_JBQENN010000006.1, from coordinate 184,047 downwards.
AGGCCGGCCACCGGGGCGAACGAGATGATGCGGTCCTGGCCGTTGAGGGTGACATCCTGCATGCCGGCGGCAACCCGCAGGTTGCTGCCTGGGTAGATGTCCTTGAGGTTTTTCATCACCTGGTCTTTGTTCGGGCTGACGATCACCTGGCCATTGGCGTCGGCCAGGAAGGCGTGACCGATGCCGCCGAAGTCGACCGAGTTGATGATCTCGACGAGTGTGTCGAGGGTAACGTCACCGCCGACCACACCGATCAGTTCGCCATTGCGCTTGCTCTTCACCGGCGTGGCGATGGTCACCATCAGGCCACCGACTGCCCCCTGGTACGGGGCGGTCAGCACGGTCTGCCCGGCGTTGGCGGCGGCGCCATACCAAGGGCGCTGGCGCGGGTCGTAACCGGCGGGCATCTGGGCATCCGGGCGCTGGGTAAATTCGCCGTTGGCCTGGCCCAGGTAGGTGAACAGGAAATTACGCGTGTAGGACGGCTGCTCGATCAGCCCTGCCAAGGTGTCGCCGGCGCCTTGCTGGCCGATGTCCTGGGCCAGGTTCTCCAGCACCAGAATGCGCCCGCTCATCCAGTTCTGCACACTGCTGGCGGTCAGTGCCCCGGACTGCTGCACCGAGGCTTCGATATTCTGGCGGATGGTATTGCGTTGCAGGTAGTCGTTGTAGAGCGTGAACAGGGCAAATGCCAGGACCACGACGCCGCAGGCGCTGAGCAGGATCTTGTGGCGAAATTTCAGGTTCATGTTTCGAGACCTTGAGCCAATGAGGGGAGGGCGCAGCGCGCTCATGACGCGATGCGGGGCCTGTCGACCGAGATATCGGCTCGAGGGGTAAAAGATTGAAGTGCTTAGAGAAATTTCTTACAGGCGTTTCGACGGACGGCAGTCACGGGTCAGCCAACTGCTCGATCAGCAGGCGTGCGGCTTGCTGCAGCGGCTGTTGTTTGCGCCACAGGATATGCACGGGCAGTTGCAGCGCGTTGTGTGTATTGCGGAACTCCAGGCGCACCAGGCGCCCGCTGGCCAGCAGCGGCGCGACCCGCGACAACGGCAGATCACCCCAGCCCAAGCCAGCTTCAACCATCTGCAGCGCCAGGTCAAAGCTGTCGGTGGACCAGTGTGTGGCGCCGATCAGCGGGCGAGGGTCAGCCAGAGGCAGATCGCGGCTGCGCACCAGAATCTGACGCACCTGGGTCAGGTCCTCAAGGTAGTGGATACGCCCCTCACGCAAGGCCGGGTGGGCCGGCGACAGGATGGCTACCAGCGACTCCATGCCGATGTGCTGGAAGCCGCGACGGGCATCGACCTGCAGGCCGGCAAAGGCTACGCAGAGGTCGGCACGACCGCTGTCCAGCAAGTGCAGGGCTTCTTCCTGCGGGGCGCTGACCAGGGCAATGTCCAGCAAGGGGTGGCGCTCACCGAGGTTGGCGATGGCCGCCAGCAGCGGGCGGTGATCGATGTCGGGTACCACCGCCAGGGTCAGGCTGCTCTCCAGCCCTTGGGACAACTCCAGGGCATGAACCTGCAGCAGCCCCAGTTGTTCGGCAATCAGCCTGGCGTGTGGCTCCAGGGCCAAGGCCTGTGCGGTTGGCCGAACTTCACGCGGGCCACGTTCGAACAGGCTGTAGCCAAGTTCTGCTTCAAGGTTGCCAATGGCCATGCTCACGGCTGAAGGCACGCGCTTGAGGGCACGCGCAGCGGAAGAAAACGAACCGTGGTCGAGCACGGCCAGAAACAGCTGGATGTTGTCGCTGGAAAAGTTCATGGCAGCCTCCTGTCAGTTGATCTGACAGCTGCTGACTTTTGCTGTCAAGTGCGTTGAAGCATGATCGCCCCGTCGCTATTTGTCTTTGGAGGTAACCTGGGTGCAGGGATTGAAACGCAAGCTGGTCTACGTGACTTTCTATGAACTGATCGGGCTGTGCATGTCGACCCTCGGGCTGGCCTACCTGTCAGATACGCAGGCGTCGCATACCGGGCCCTTGGCGGTGATGATCACCACCATCGCCATGCTCTGGAACCTGATCTACAACACCCTGTTCGAGTACTGGGAGAGCCGCCAGGCCAAGCGGGGACGCAGCGTGGCGCGGCGGGTGGTGCATGCCATCGGCTTCCAGTTGACCCTGGTGGTTTACTTGATTCCGCTGATTGCCTGGTGGCTGGACATGACATTGCTGGAGGCGCTGCTGGTGGATTTGGCGTTCATCATCCTGGTGCCGTGCTACACCTTTGCCTACAACTGGGCGTTTGATCGTGTGTTTGGCTTGCCAAGCGCTGCCCTGGCCACAGCTTGATACAGCCTTGCACTGCGAAGGAGCCGGCACAGGCCGCCTCTAAGGTGGCAGGCGAATGATCAAAGGCGCTTGCTGTTGCTCGACCTGCTGCTCCACCGGCCGCGGCGCACTGGCCAGCAAGCTGTCCTCAACCTGCCCCGACAGGTAATAGACCCCCGCCATGGCCCCGCTCTGGCGGTTCTCCATCAACTCCTGCCATTCCTGGTTCAACGCCACGTTCAGGATCACCCGCAGTTGTTCGACCATCTGCGGGTGATCACGGTCATGGGTCATCATCCCGTAACCGGCTGCAGCAATCGAAATCATCGCCCCTGCCACCTTGCCCACTGCCGATGCCACGGCACTGGCGATACCGCGTGGGGCCAGGGTGGCGCCAAGCTTTTCGCTGGCCTGGGTGGCCACCGAGTTGAGCCCGACATCGGTCCTGCCGGGGCCTTTGCTGGCCTGCTGATGCAAGTGCTGGCGCATGGCTTGCCAGGCCGGCTGCTGGTCCAGTGACTTGGCCCGCAGCAGCTGATACAGGCTGGCATTGCGCGCATCCGGTGGCCCCAGGGCGATGGCGGGGATACGGTTGAGGCGCTGGCTGAACTGCTCGGGCGGCGCGTTGTAACGGCTGATGATGGCCGGCAGTTGCTGGCCGAGCAGTTGCAGGTACAGTTCGCAGGCGCGGTCGCGGATGCCCTCGGGGTTGATCTGCTCGGCTACCGGCTCGATCACCCGCGCGTGATACTGCTCCTGCAGGTACAGGGCCAGGCGTTTTTCTGCCGGTTCCCGACCCTCGCCACTGTCGAGCTTGTACCAGGCCACCTTGAGGGTCAGCCACTGCTGGGTCCAGTAACCCGTGAACCAGGGGATGAAGTCGCTTTCGGTGCGTTGCTGCACTTGCTCCTTCCACACCCGCATGGAGCGCCGGGCATAGTCGTTGGCCGAGCCGGCGGCACCGGCCGAGGCTTCTATCAGTTCCTGATCGATGCGTTGCCAGGCCGCGGGAGTGAGTATTGTGGGTGGCGGCGGGGCAGGGGGGCGCTTGCTGGCACAACCGCCGAGGGCCAGCAGAAGGCAGAGCAACAGGAGGACTCGAGAACTCACGCGACCGCCTCCCTGGTAGAGGCTGGGGTGGTTCTCGAAGTATAGGGTGGGGTTATTGGGGCTGCTGTGCAGCCCATCGCCCGCATCCGCTCAGATGCAGATGGTTGCGTGAGCGCGGCCTGCGTGGGAGCGATCGCGTCCGTTTGGTCGGGTTATTCCAGGTCGAGCTTTTCTTCCAGACGGTCAAGGTGCCTGTGCATCAACCCCAGCGCCGCTTCGGCATCACCTTGCTCCACGGCATCGATGATTGCCGCATGCTCTTCCCACGCGCAGTGATCGCAGCACGGCGTTTCGTAGCGAGCGATGATCAGCGAGGTCATCGGCACCAGCCCATTGAGAAATCGCGCCAGTGGTGCATTGGCCGCCACCTGCGCCAGTTTCAGGTGGAACTCGCCGCCCAGGCGGATCGCTGCGCAGCGTTCGCCACGCTCATGGTGCTGGCGCTCGCGCTCCACCAGTTGCCGTAGCTGGCGCACCTGCGCCGGCCGGGCGCGTTGCGCAGCCAGGGTGATCAGCGTGGTTTCCGCCAGACGCCGGGCACTGAGCACCTGACGTGCCTGGTCTGGGTCGGGTGCAGCCAGATGTGCGGTGTGGCTGGGGCGCTGTACCACCACCTGCTGGTCGGACAGGCGCCCCAGCACGCGGCGGATCACCGTGCGGCTGACACCAAAGGCATGGCCCAGTGCCTGTTCGGGCAACAGACTGCCCGGCGGCAGGCGCTGTTCGAGAATGGCGTCGAACAGCCGCGGATAAATCTGCTCGGCCGACAGGCGGGTTTCGCCGGCCGCGAGCAGGGCAGGCAAGTGGGGGGCGGCGTTCATGGGCACTCTCCTGAGGTCATGGATGTGGATGTTCGTCCGGGATATTCAACGCGATGCCCATGCGCAGCCCTTCGGCCACGATGTGCTGACGCATCTGGGCACTGGCCTGGGCGCTGCTGCGTTCGCGAATGGCGCGCACCACCGCTTCGTTTTCCTTCAGCCGCGCGGCCAAGTGCTCTGGCGAGTTGCGCAGCATGTCGGCGCTTTGCTTCAGGGCATTGCCGGTCTGCTGCACCACGCTCTGGAAAATCGGGTTGGTGGTCAGGGCGAACAGCGCCTCATGGAAGGCTATGTAGGCTTTGACCCCGGCCTCGCTATCATCGGCCTCCAGCGCTTCGCGCATGTCCATCAGGGTCAGGCGCAACTGGCCGATGTCCTGGCTGTTGGCCGACTGCGCCACCAGGCCGACGATGAACGGTTCGAGTGTGTAGCGCAGTTCCAGCACGTCGGCCAGGCTGGCCGCTGCGCTGGTTTCCACGCCCGACGCCTGGGCATCGGCATCCAGCACCAATACGCCCTTGCCGGGTAACGAGCGCACCAGGCCCAGTGTTTCCAGCACGGTTACCGCTTCGCGCAGGCTGGGGCGGCTGATGCCCAGTTGTTCGGCCAGTTCGCGCTGACCTGGCAGCATGTCGCCGGTGCGCCATTGGCCGCGGGCCAGGGCCTGGCGGAGTTTTTCCACCACTGAGTTGACGACGGTTGATGAGCTGATCACGTTTCGCTCCTGGAAGGGCCGGCATCAATGCCGGCCACGTTCGCTCAGAATTCCTGTTGATGGGCATTGGGTTGCTTGCGGGGCGTGGGGGCAAAGCCAGGCTTGCCGTCGAGTACGTTCTGCGCACGCTCCAGATCAATGTCCTTCTCCCAACGGGCAATGGCCACGGTGGCCACGCAGTTGCCGATCAGGTTGGTCAACGCCCGGCCGATACCCATGAACCAGTCCACCGCCAGTACCAGTACCAGGCCTACCACAGGGATCGCCGGTACCGCAGTCAGGGTGGCGGCAAGAATCACCAGTGCCGAGCCTGGGATGCCGTGAGCCCCCTTGGAAGTCACCAACGACACCAGCAGGATGGTCAGCAGGTCGGTCATTTCCAGTGGCGTGCCGGTGGCGTTGGCGATGAACACGATCGCCAGGGTGAGGTAGATGGAAAAACCATCGAGGTTGAACGAGTAGCCGGTAGGGATCACCAGGCCGACCGTCGAACTGCCGATGCCCAGGTGCTCAAGCTTGCGCATGATCTGTGGCAGCACGGCGTCGGAAGAGGCGGTGCCCAGGACGATGGTCAGCTCTTCACGCAGGTACTTGATCAACGGCAGCAGCTTCAGGCCCGACAGGCGCATGACGGTGCCCAGCACGATCAGCACGAAGCCGGCACAGGTCAGGTAGAACAGCGCTACCAGCCCGCCCAGGTGCTGCAGCGACGCCAGGCCGTACTTGCTGGTGGTGAAGGCAATGGCGCCGAACACGCCGATCGGCGCCAGGCGCACAATCATGCCCATGATGCGGAAGATCACATGGCTCAGTTCGTTGATCAGTCGCGAAATGCCGGCGGCCGAGTCACCCACCAGGTTCAGCGCGCTGCCGAACAGCACCGAGAACAGCAGCACCTGAAGAATGTTGTTGTCGGCGAAGGCACCGATCACCGAGGTGGGGATCAGGTCCATGAAGAACGCCGTGGCGCCATGGATGTGCTGGCCGCGCTCGGCCAAGCCGTTGGCATCGGCGGCGGACAGTTGATCCAGGTGAATGTTGGCACCGCTGCCAATGCCACTGGTGAAGGCGAACACCAGGCCGATCACCAGCGCCAGGGTCGTCAGCACTTCGAAGTAGATCACCGACTTCAGGCCGATGCGGCCGACCTTTTTCAGGTCACCCGCACCCGAAATGCCGCTGACCACCACGCAGAACACGATCAGGCCGATGAGCATCTTGATCAGCTTGATGAAGCCGTCGCCGAGGGGTTTGAGTTGCAGGGAGAGGTCGGGGAAGCTCAGACCGCAGGCGATGCCGAGGGCAAGGCCGAGTACGACTTGCAGGAAAATCGAACGCGAGCACCATTTGAGCATGGGAGGAGTCTCTGATCGGTGTCCTTGCTTCGGTAGCCGCACGGGGCGAAAGAGCGCAGGACTTAATTATTGTGGTCTTACCGGTTTGTTCAGCGCGAGGCCATAAAAGCGCGAAAAATACCTGATTGCAAGGTTTTTTGGCCTTACCGGTCTGACCAGTTGTGGGGCAATCAAGCCTGCCATGCTCTAGTTCGGTGCGTGCCGTAAAAGGGGGCGCTTGAAATAGCTCAGGGCTTGGCCAGTGCCTGATCCACCGCTGCAATCAGCTTGCCAAGATCTTTGGGTGGGGCGTTGTGGATGACACCGAACAGGTAGGCGCGCTGCTCCTCTTCGTCGTCCGGTTCAGCGAAGAAGTCCTTGGGCTTGACGCCCAGCACCTGGGCAAACGCCATGATTGCATCGATGCTGGGGGTGTAGGTGCTGGTTTCGAAACGGCTGATGGTCTTGGGGTCGAAGCCGGTTCGTTCAGCCAGTTGTGCCTGGGTCAGGCCCGCCAGCTTGCGGTAGCGGCGCAGGGCGATACCCAAAGCTGATCTCGTCATCGCTTAATTCCCATTTAGAATCAAGAACTTAACGATATCTATCAATGTGGCGCAACGCCATGATCGATCACCTTTGTTTTATTTATGTGATGAATTTCGTAGAATTCATGGCTTGACCGGTCAGTCATCGTCACCTTCCTTGTACCGTTCGGCCTCGTGCCGTAACGGCAGGAAGCGCTTTTGCCCATTGGAACGGATCCTCATGAATCGGTTCCGATGGCCGTCGATGTACTGGGTACCGGCTTGTCATCGAATGGAGTCTCATCGTGCGCCTCAACCTGCCGGTAACCCCGGTCGAGCAACGTTTCCCCCCCGATCAGCGGCTGATTTCTGCTACCGATACCGCCAGCCTGATCACCTACTGCAACCCTGAGTTTGCCGCCATCAGTGGCTACAGCGAGGCCGAACTGATCGGCAGCCCGCACAACCTGGTGCGCCACCCGGACATGCCGCCGGCGGTGTACGAGTTGATGTGGCGCTACCTGAAAGCCGGCAAGAGCTGGATGGGTATCGTCAAGAACCGCTGCCGTAACGGCGACTACTACTGGGTCAATGCCTACGTCACGCCCATCCTCGAAGGTGGGCGGGTCGTGGGTTACGAGTCGGTGCGCGTATGCCCCACGCGGGAGCAAGTAGCCCGTGCCGAAGCCCTCTATGCGCGGCTACGCAACGGTCAGGCGGCATTGTCGGCGCCGCGCCGTCTGAGCTTGCTGACGCAGGCCTTGGCCTTGCCACTGGCCGGTGGGCTGCTGGCGGTGGGTGCCAATCAGTTGTGGCCTGGCCTGGTGGGGCAGGGGCTGACCGTGGGGCTGTTCGTGGCCTGCGGTCTATGGGCGCGCAATGCCCTCGGGCGGCAGCTGCAGCAGATTGTGCAGGGGGCCGAAGGTGCCTTCGCCGACCCGGTTGCAGCCTTGACCTACAGCGACCTGTCGGGTGCTGCCGGGCAGTTGCAACTGATGCTGATCAGCGAAGAGGCACGCCTGAAAACCGCATTGACGCGGCTAAGCGATCTGGCCGGGCAAATGGCCGTGGCCGCTCGCGATGCCGGGCAGTTGTCGCGCAGCACCGAGGCGGCATTGCTGGAGCAGCGTGCCGAAACCGACCTGAGCGCCACTGCAATGAACCAGATGGCCGCCTCCATTGGCGAAGTCGCCAACCACGTGCAGTTGACCGCCGCCGAGGCACACACGGCGCACCTGCTGGCCGAGCAAGGTAGCCAGGTGGCCGATGCCAGCGGCACGGCCATTCGTAACCTGGCCAGCACTGTGACGCAGATCAACCAGGCGGTCAGCCACCTGGCGGGTCAGACCGGCGCCATCGCCGAGGCAGCCGGGATGATCCGCGGCATTGCCGAGCAAACCAACCTGCTGGCCCTCAACGCCGCCATCGAGGCTGCCCGTGCGGGCGAGCAGGGCCGGGGCTTTGCCGTGGTCGCCGACGAGGTCCGGGCATTGGCCGACAAGACCCGCCAGTCCACCCTGCACATCCAGGCCATCATCGATGCCCTGCGCAGTGGCGCCGAGGAAGCCGTGGCGATCGCCAGCCGAGGCATCGACGGTGCCGAGCAAGGCGTTGCCCAGGTGCAGGAAGCCCGACAGGCGCTGCATGGCATTCGTGACGCGGTACAGCGCATCAGCGACATGAGCCAGCAGATGGCCACCGCCTCGCAGCAGCAGTCGGCGGTGGCAGAAGATGTTTCGCGGCAGATCAACGGCGTAGCCGGTATTGCCCAGCACAGCGCCCACAGCGCCAACGCCGCCGCCTCGCGCGGTACCGAACTGGAACACGTGTGCGCCGGATTGCGCGCCCTGGTGGAGCGCTTCAACCGCTAAGGCAGGATGCTTTATGGATGATAACTATCGCGCGGCCGTGGACGCGGCCGCAATCTTTTCGGAAACCGACCTGCGTGGGAACATCACCTACGTCAATCAGCAGTTCTGCAGCATCTCGGGCTACAGCCGTGAAGAACTGTTGGGGGCCAACCACCGCATCCTCAATTCCGGGCTGCATGAACCGACGTTCTTTGTCGGCATGTGGCGGGCTTTGGTCGCCGGGCGGGTGTGGAAGGGCGAAATCTGCAACCGGTCCAAGGACGGTTCGTTGTACTGGGTCGACAGCACCATGGTGCCACTGGTCGATCCGCTGACAGGCCAGGTGCGCAAGTATGTGTCGATCCGCTTTGACGTCACGGAGAAGCGCCAGCTGCTGCATACCTTGCAGTGGCGGGTGGGTCACGATGTGCTCACCGGCCTGCCCAACCGCGCCTACCTGTCCGACCTGCTGAACCAGGCCCTGGCCTACTCGCGCCGCGAAGGCATCTCGCTGGCGGTGTGCATGCTCGACCTGGATGGTTTCAAGGCGGTCAACGACGGCTACGGGCATGCCGTGGGTGACCTGCTGCTGGTGGAAGTGGCGCAGCGCCTGAAGAGTATCCTGCGTGGTGGGGATGCCGTGGCGCGGCTGTCGGGCGACGAATTCGTGCTGATCCTGCGCGATGTCGATGATGAGCACCAGCTGCATGCAGCCCTGCAGCGGGTGTTGCGTGCCTTGGCGGCGCCCTGTGTGGTGCGTGAGCATACACTGTCGCTCAGCGCCAGTATCGGCGTGACCCTGTACCCGCAGGATGACGAAGATGCCGACACCCTGGTGCGCCACGCCGACCAGGCCATGTATGTGGCCAAGCAGCGCGGGCGCAACCGTTACCATCTGTTCGACGTGTCGCAGGAACAGGAGCTCAAGGCCACCCACCAGACCGTGGCGCGCGTGCGCCGGGCGCTGCGCAACGGTGAGCTGTGTCTTTACTACCAGCCCAAGGTCAACCTGCGCAGCGGCAAGGTACTGGGCTTCGAGGGCTTATTGCGCTGGCAGCGGCCAGGCCGTGGTGTGGTGCCGCCTGGCGATTTCCTGCCATGGGTAGAGCAGACCGACCTGATCGTCGAAATCGGCGAGTGGGTGATCGGGCAGGCGTTGAGCCAGTTGCAGGCCTGGCAGCGCCAAGGGCAGCCCTGGTCGCTGAGCGTGAATATCGCCGCACGGCATTTGCAGCGCAATGACTTTGCCGAGCGCCTGCAGCAGTTGCTGGCAGCGTACCCGGCGGTGGACCCGGTGCTGCTGGACCTGGAAATCGTCGAGTCAGTGGCCATCGACAACCTGCAGCATGTCAGCCGCTGCCTGGATGCCTGCCGTGCGTTGGGTGTGCGTTTCTCGCTGGACGATTTCGGCACCGGTTATTCGTCCTTGAGTTACCTGAAACGCTTGCCGACCCAGACGATCAAGATCGACCAGTCGTTCGTGCGTGACATCCTTCATGACCAGGACGACCTGGCGCTGACGGAGGCGGTGATCGGCCTGGCGCGGGCGTTTGGCCGCGAGGTGATTGCCGAGGGGCTGGAGAGTGTCGAGCACGGTCGGGTACTGATGGGCCTGGGCTGCGAGCTGGCGCAGGGTTACTGCATCGCCCGGCCGATGCCCGCCAGTGACGTGCAAGCCTGGGCACAGGCCTACCGGCAGCCAGTGCAGTGGCGTGACCCTTGAAGCTCATCAGCGGGCCGTGGTCTTGACCTGCACGGGGGCGCCACCTGCTGTCGATCAGGGGTGGCTTCGAAAACCTGCTGTGCGGCGCGCTTCAGGGTCAATCGATTCATCGCTCACGCAACCGCTTGTACAGTGTGGTGCGGCTGATACCCAGTTGGCGGGCCACCGCCGACAGGTTGCCATTGGCTTGCTCGACCAGGCTCTGCAGGTCCGTCTCTTCAGTCGCTATCGGCACCGGTGTTTTCGACTCGGCCAGAAAACCCGCTGGAAGGTGCTCGACGCCGACCGGTCCGTTGGCCGCCAGGGCCAACGCGACCTGTAGCACACTCACCAGTTCGCGCAGGTTGCCCGGCCAGGGGTGTTGATCGAACAGGTCGATTATGGCCGGGGGCAGCCGCGCAGGTTGCCCGGGCTCGCGGTAGCGGGCATGCACCTGCTCAATCAGCTGGCGCCGGTCAGCGCGTTGGCGCAGGGGAGGCAGCACCAGTGTCAGGCCGGCGATGCGGTAGTACAGGTCCTGGCGAAAGCGCCCGGCGCGCACTTCTTCGGCCAGGTTGCGATTGCTCGCCGACACCACGCGGATATCCACCGGCACCGGTTCGCCACTGCCCAGCGGCTGGATGCTGCGCGACTGCAGTACGCGCAGCAGGCGGGCCTGGGTGGGCAGTGGCATGTCGCCAATCTCATCCAGAAACAGGATGCCGTGGTCGGCCTTGCGGATCAGCCCCGGGTTGCCCTTGTGGTGGGCGCCGGTGAACGCGCCTTTGTCATAGCCGAACAGTTCCGACTCCACCAGTTCGGCCGGGATCGCCGCACAGTTTACGGCAACCAGCGGCTGCCTGGCGCGGCTGCTGGCCCGGTGCAGGGTGTCGACGAACACTTCTTTGCCTACGCCTGTTTCGCCCTCCACCAACACCGGGATGTCCTTCTCCAATAGCAGGCCGGCTTGTTTCAAGGCTTTTTCCAGGCGCGGCTCGGCGTTGCCGGCTTCGGGGCGTCGAATGGTTTCGCGTGGGGGGTGCCACTGGCAGTGAAAGCGGTTGCGCCCGGTGGCCTGCAGAGCGAAGGGCTGCTGTCGGGGATGGCTGAGCAGCTGTTGCAGGGGTAACTGGAACAGTTGCTCGATGTTTTGCTGCAGCGGGTTTACGCCGAGCAGGCTATCGGCCCGGTGATTGGCAGCCAACACCTGTCCGCGCTCATCGAACACCAGCAGGCCGGCCCAAGGGCTGTCGAGGTTGTCGGAGGCGCTGTTGAAGATCAGTTGTGCATGCTGGTCAGCATGTTCGGCGAGGATCAGGCGGTTTTCCAGGCTCTGGCCCATCATGCGCACCAGCCCAAGCGTCTGGCTGGCCGGCAGGTAGCCGTCGCTGGCTACGTCGAGCACCCCGACCAGCTGCCGTGCGGCGTCGAACAGGGGGGCGGCGGCGCTGGACATGTAGCGGTTCTGGCGCAGGAAGTGTTCGTCCTGGCCGACGTGAATCGCTTCGGCGCAAATCAGTGTGGTGCCCAGGGCATTGGTGCCGACGCCACGTTCGTGCCAATGGGCGCCGGCGCTGAAACCATGGTGCTGGCGCGGTTCGATGAAACGCCGCGAGCCCCAGCTGTCGAGCAGGCAGCCGCTGGCATCGGCCAGCATCACCAGGTAGCTGGCGTTACCCAAGAGGTGCGCATAGTGCGGTAGCACTTCCTCGCGGGTCAGGCGTAGCAGGTTTTGGCGCCGCTCCAGCAGGGCGCTGAGCTCGGCGCAGGACAGGCAGTCAAAGTCCGGCGCATGCTGCGGCTGCAGGCCGTGGTCGCGGCAGCGGTCCCAGGAAGCCTGGATCAGGCGGGTGTGGGTCGAAGCGGATGCGGCCATGGGCCTGTCCTGTGTGATTGTTGTCATGGGTCGACCGCCGTTCAGTGTTGTTCACGGCTGTTCATTGTCAAACTGGCCAGTGTCCAGTTGTGCAGTGATTGTGTTCACCTGCGCGCCCGCGATTTGCCAGCGCTGCCACCCAGGCCCCGAACCAGAGCACCGGGCAAGGACTGGCACGGAACTGGCTGTAGCCGGCAGACAACAATCACAAAAAGGCCACGCCATGTCCCTGGTGCTGGAGCAGGTCAGCCGTAGCGTCGACAACCAGCCGTGGATCGTCGAGGCGTCACTGCGTTTCGAGCCCGGTTCGTTCAATGTGCTGCTGGGTCGCACCCTGGCCGGCAAGACCAGCCTGATGCGCCTGATGGCCGGGCTGGACCGTCCGGACCGGGGGCGGGTGCTGATGGATGGCCAGGACGTCACCGGAGTGCCGGTGCGTCAGCGCAATGTGTCGATGGTGTATCAGCAATTCATCAATTACCCGACCTTGAGCGTGTACGAAAACATCGCCTCGCCGCTGCGCCAGGCGCGCATGGCCGAGGACCAGATCCGACGGCGGGTGCAGGAAACTGCCGAGATGCTGCGCATCGAAACCTACCTGCAACGCCTGCCACTGGAGCTCTCCGGTGGTCAGCAGCAACGCACGGCGATGGCCAGGGCACTGGTCAAGGATGCCTCGTTGATCCTCTTCGACGAGCCATTGGTCAACCTCGACTACAAGTTGCGCGAAGGCCTGCGCCAGGAGCTGCGCGAGCTGTTCGCGGCGCGCCATTGCATTGCTGTGTACGCCACCACCGAGCCCAACGAGGCGCTGGCACTGGGCGGCACCACCACGCTTGTGCACGAAGGCCGTATCGTGCAGAGCGGGCCCACCGCCGAGGTCTATCAGCGCCCCAGCAGCGTGCTGGCTGCCGAGCTGTTTTCCGAGCCGCCGATCAACCTGGTGTCTGGCCGTATCACGGGTAACGAGGTGAGCCTGGCCCAGACCGTGCACTTTGCCCGCAATGCCGACCTGGAGCCGCTGGCCGAAGGTGACTACCGCTTCGGCGTGTGCCCCAGCCATATCGCGCTGGTGCCGGCCCATGACGATGACCTGGAGCTGGCGGTGCTGGTGGAGTTGGCCGAGATCAGTGGGTCAGAAACATTTCTGCATGTGCGCAACGAATACTGGCGCATGGTGCTGCACCTTCCCGGGGTGCACGAATACCAGGTGGACACGCCGATACGCGTGTTCATCCCCACGCACAAGCTGTTCGTTTTCGACAGCGCCGGGGTGTTGGTGCAGGCCCCGGGGCTGCGTCAGGCGAGGAGAGGGTGATGGCCGAAATCCGCCTGCGCCAGCTGGCGCACAGTTACAGCCGCCAGCCCGCCAGCGAGGCAGACTATGCCCTGCACGCACTCGAACATGTGTGGGAACAGGGCGGTGCCTATGCGTTGCTCGGGCCGTCGGGCTGCGGCAAGTCGACCTTGCTCAATCTCATTTCCGGGCTGCTGACGCCGTCTCATGGCGAGGTGCTGTTCGACGGCAAGCCGGTCAACCAGCTGTCCCCGCAGGCGCGCAATATCGCCCAGGTGTTCCAGTTCCCGGTGGTGTACGACACCATGACGGTGTTCGACAACCTGGCCTTCCCCTTGCGCAACCAGGGGCTCGATGAAGCCCGGGTGCGTGCCCGGGTGGAAGAAATTGCCGAAGTGCTCGAGCTGACTGCCGTGTTGCGCAAGAAAGCACGCAACCTCACCGCCGATGAAAAGCAGAAAGTCTCCATGGGGCGTGGCCTGGTGCGCGATGACGTGTCGGCGATCCTGTTCGACGAGCCGCTGACGGTGATCGACCCGCATCTGAAGTGGAAGCTGCGGCGCAAGCTGAAGCAGATCCATGAGCAGTTCAACATCACCATGATCTACGTCACCCACGACCAGTTGGAGGCCTCGACCTTCGCCGACAAGATCGCGGTGATGCACGGTGGACGCATCGTCCAGTTCGGCACACCGCGCGAGCTGTTCGAGCGACCGCGGCATACGTTCGTCGGTTATTTCATCGGTAGCCCGGGCATGAACTTGATTGACGTGCGTGCCGAGGCGGGCGCGGTGGTGTTCGGCGATGTCCAGTTGGTCCTGCCCGATGGCTTGTGCGAGCGCCTGGCTGCATTGGCGGGCGGGCGGCTGCAGCTGGGCATTCGCCCGGAGTTCGTGCAGCTGTGGGACAGCCCGTTCGAGGGTGCCTACCCGGCACGGGTGCTGGACGTCGAAGACCTGGGTACCTATCGCATCGTCACCCTCGAACTGGGCGGTGTCGCGCTCAAGGCGAGGCTGGGCGAGGACCGCCCGTTGCCTGTGGACAAGGCCTGGGTCAGCCTGCCGGCGCAGTGGCTGATGCTGTATGTCGACGATGTGCTGCTGGAGGCCGGGCCATGAACAACAAGGTGCCGAACAACAAGGCCTGGTGGCTGGTGCTGCCGGTGTTCCTGCTGGTCGCGTTCAGCGCGGTGGTGCCGATGATGACGGTGGTCAACTACTCGGTGCAAGACATCTTCGACCAGTCCAGCCGCTACTTCGTCGGTGCCGACTGGTACCGCCAGGTACTGCGCGACCCGGCGCTGCACGACGCATTGCTGCGCCAGTTTATTTACTCGGCCTGTGTACTGCTGATCGAAATTCCGTTGGGTATAGGCATCGCCCTGGCCATGCCAACCAAAGGCCGTATGGCCTCGGTGTGCCTGATCGTCATGGCTATCCCGTTGCTGATCCCGTGGAACGTGGTCGGCACTATCTGGCAGATTTTCGGCCGGGCCGACATTGGCCTGCTCGGCGCTTCCCTGGCCAAGCTCGGGGTCAGCTACAACTATGCCGGTGACCCGTTCGACGCCTGGCTCACCGTGCTGGTGATGGATGTGTGGCACTGGACTTCGTTGGTGGCTCTGCTGTGCTATTCGGGGCTGCGTGCGATCCCCGACGTGTACTACCAGGCCGCGCGCATCGATCGGGCCTCGGGCTGGGCGGTGTTTCGCCATATCCAGCTGCCCAAGCTCAAGAACGTGCTGGTGATCGCGTTGATGCTGCGCTTCATGGACAGTTTCATGATCTACACCGAGCCGTTCGTGCTGACCGGCGGCGGGCCAGGTAATGCGACCACGTTCCTCAGCCAGACCCTCACGCGTATGGCCGTAGGGCAGTTCGACCTGGGGCCGGCGGCAGCGTTTTCACTGGTGTACTTCCTGATCATCCTGCTGGTGTCGTGGCTGTTCTACACAGCCATGACCCATGCCGACAAGGACTAGGCCATGAGCACACGCAAATCAATGGCCCTGCTGCTGTACTTCTTCTTCCTGCTGGTGCCGATCTACTGGTTGCTGAACATGTCGTTCAAGAGCAACGCCGAGATCCTTGGCGGCCTGACCCTGTGGCCGCAGGCGTTCACGCTCGACAACTACCGAGTGATCTTCACCGACGCCAGCTGGTACAGCGGCTACATCAACTCGCTGTACTACGTGTGCCTGAACACGCTGATTTCACTGCTCGTGGCGTTGCCCGCGGCCTATGCGTTCTCGCGCTACCGCTTTCTCGGCGACCGCCACCTGTTCTTCTGGCTGCTGACCAACCGCATGGCGCCACCGGCGGTGTTCCTGCTGCCGTTTTTCCAGTTGTACTCGTCGATCGGGCTGTTCGATACCCACATTGCCGTGGCGCTGGCCCATTGTCTGTTCAACGTACCGCTGGCGGTGTGGATCCTGGAGGGTTTCATGTCGGGCGTGCCAAGGGAAATCGACGAAACCGCCTACATCGACGGCTACAGTTTTCCACGCTTCTTCGTGAAGATCTTCATACCGCTGATTGGCTCCGGCATCGGCGTCACGGCGTTTTTCTGTTTCATGTTCTCCTGGGTCGAACTGCTGCTGGCGCGCACCCTGACCTCGGTGAATGCCAAGCCGATTGCCGCGGTGATGACCCGCACAGTGTCGGCATCGGGCATCGACTGGGGTGTGCTGGCGGCGGCGGGGGTGCTGACCATCTTGCCGGGCATGCTGGTGATCTGGTTCGTGCGCAATCATGTGGCCAAGGGCTTCGCCCTGGGCCGGGTGTGAGGAGGGCAACGCATGGAGTGGATGGCCTGGACCCTGCCGACAGCGCTGTTCTTCGCCGCTGTGGGCCTGTTGCTGCTGGGCATGACCCTGCTTGAACTGCGTCGCCCCTGCGTAGAGCGACGGGGCTTTTTGCCGCTGGTCACCAGCCGTGGTGACCGTTTGTTCATCGGCCTGCTGGCCAGCGCCTACCTGCACCTGCTGGTGGTCGGTGTCAGCGACTGGCCATTGTGGGTGGCCTCGCTGCTGTCGCTGGCGTGGCTGGCGGTGGTGTTGCGCTGGGGCTGAGCAAGCGGCCCTGTGGGATAACTGAAACGGGAGATCACAATGTTCGACAACAAACACAACAGGCGACATTTGACCCTGGCCGCGTTGCTGGTACTGGCCAGCGTGCAAGGCACAGCCTGGGCCGACCAGTACGAAGAGGCGGCAAAGAAATGGATCGGCAGCGAGTTCAAGCCTTCGACCCTTACCCCCGAACAGCAGTTGGCCGAATTGCAATGGTTCATCAAAGCAGCCGAGCCGTTTCGCGGGATGAAGATTAACGTTGTGTCGGAAACCATCACCACCCATGAATACGAATCCAAGGTGCTGGCCAAGGCTTTCAGTGAGATCACCGGCATCCAGTTGACCCACGACCTGCTGCAGGAAGGCGATGTGGTGGAAAAACTGCAGACGCAGATGCAGTCGGACAAGAACATTTATGACGGCTGGGTCAACGACTCCGACCTGATCGGTACGCACTTTCGCTACGGCAAAGTGGAATCGATCACCGACCTGATGGCCAACGAGGGCAAAGCCTACACCTCGCCGACCCTCGACCTGAAGGACTTCATCGGTATTTCCTTCACCACTGCGCCTGATGGCAAGGTCTACCAACTGCCCGACCAGCAGTTCGCCAACCTGTACTGGTTCCGCGCCGACTGGTTCGAACGGCCTGAGTTGAAGGCCAGGTTCAAAGAGAAGTACGGCTATGAACTGGGGGTGCCAGTGAACTGGTCGGCGTACGAGGACATTGCCAAGTTCTTCACCGAAGACGTCAAGGAGATCGACGGCAAGCGTGTCTACGGGCACATGGACTACGGAAAGAAAGACCCGTCACTGGGCTGGCGCTTCACCGATGCCTGGTTCTCGATGGCTGGCGGCGGCGACAAGGGCCTGCCCAATGGTTTGCCGGTCGATGAATGGGGCATTCGCGTGGAGGACTGCCATCCGGTGGGTTCCAGCGTGACCCGCGGCGGCGATACCAATGGGCCGGCCGCCGTCTATGCCACGCAGAAGTACGTGGACTGGATGCGTGCCTACGCGCCCAAGGAAGCGCAGGGCATGACCTTCTCCGAAGCCGGCCCTGTGCCGGCGCAAGGCAACATTGCCCAGCAGATATTCTGGTACACCGCGTTCACCGCCGACATGACGAAGCCCGGCTTGCCGGTTGTGAATGCCGACGGCACGCCGAAGTGGCGCATGGCGCCTTCACCGAAGGGGCCATACTGGGAAGAGGGTATGAAACTCGGCTACCAGGACACCGGCTCGTGGACCTTCTTCAAGTCCACCCCCGAGAAGCAACGCTTGGCGGCGTGGCTGTACGCCCAGTTCGTCACCTCAAAGACCGTATCGCTGAAAAAGACCATCGTCGGCCTGACGCCGATTCGTGAGTCGGACATCAACTCCCAGGCCATGACCGAGTTGGCGCCCAAGCTCGGTGGGCTGGTGGAGTTCTATCGCAGCCCTGCGCGGGTGCAGTGGACGCCGACCGGCACCAACGTGCCGGACTACCCGCGGTTGGCGCAATTGTGGTGGAGCCATATCGCCGAAGTCGCCAGTGGCGAAAAGACCCCGCAGGAAGCCCTGGATGGGCTGGCCCGCGACCAGGACCGCATGATGGAGCGCCTGCAACGCTCCAATGCCCAGGCGACGTGTGCACCCAAGCTGAATCCGGAGAAGGACGCCCAGTACTGGTTCGACCAGCCGGGTGCGCCGAAAGCCAAGCTGGCCAACGAAAAGCCCATGGGCGAGACCGTCAGCTACAACGAACTGCTGAAGTCTTGGGAGGCGGCCAGGAAGTGATCGGCTGAACACCGTGGTGGCTTCCCCCGCCCCCTGGGGGCGGACAACCGCTTGCAAGAGCAGGCTCGTCCGCGAAGAGGTCATTTGTCACGGGCAAAAAAAACGGCACCTGAAAAAGGTGCCGTTTTCGCATTACGCGGTATTACTTGTGCAGCTCTTCTGCCGCGTACAGCGTGTTCTCCAGCAGGCACGCCCGGGTCATCGGCCCGACGCCGCCCGGCACCGGTGTGATCCAGCCGGCGCGGGGCAGGGCAGTCTCGTAGACCACGTCGCCGACCAGCTTGCCGTCTTCCTGGCGGTTGATGCCCACGTCGATGACGATGGCACCTTCCTTGACCCACTCACCCTTGACCAGGCCTGGCTTGCCGGCAGCCACGACCACCAGGTCGGCACGCCCGACATGGCCGGCCAGGTCCTTGGTGAAGCGATGGCAGACGGTCACGGTGCAGCCGGCCAGCAGCAGTTCCATGGCCATCGGGCGGCCAACGATGTTGGACGCGCCGACGATCACCGCGTTCATGCCGTACAGGTCCTGGCCGGTGCTTTCCAGCAGGGTCATGATGCCTTTCGGTGTGCACGGGCGCAGCAGTGGAATACGCTGGGCCAGGCGGCCGATGTTGTACGGATGGAAGCCGTCCACATCCTTGTCCGGGCGAATGCGCTCGAGCAGCAACGAGGCGTCCAGGTGTGCCGGCAGCGGCAGTTGCAACAGGATGCCGTCGACGGCCGGGTCGTCATTGAGACGGTCGATCAGCTCGGTCAGGGCTTGTTGCGTGGTCTCGCTGGGCAGGTCGAAAGCCTGCGAAATGAAGCCGACCTCTTCGCAGTCCTTGCGCTTGTGCGAGACATAGACTTGGGAGGCGGGGTCGGTGCCGACCAGGATCACTGCCAGGCCCGGCGTACGCAGGCCTTGCTGGCGACGCTCCACGACACGTTGAGCGATCTGCTGGCGCAGGCTGGCGGCGATAGCCTTGCCATCGATTAGGTGTGCAGTCATAGACGCGTGATTAACCATCGAGAAGGAACAATAAAGAACGTGCATTCTCGCACGACATGGGCCAAGGGCAAAGGCGGGTGGTCGGGCAAATCCCCTAACCCCTTAAATAATTTAAATTTTTTCGAAAAAGGTGTTGACGACTTTCGGGGTCGACTATAAGATTCGCCGCACTTGTCGGGCACAGCCTAGCACTGGTTGGCTAAGTCGGGCAGAATGAGTGGTTTAACAGTTCCTTGTTAGCGTCTCGTTCGGTTAGGCTTCAAGCTTAAGCGCCCGTAGCTCAGCTGGATAGAGCATCCGCCTTCTAAGCGGATGGTCGCAGGTTCGAGTCCTGCCGGGTGCGCCATTAGGCAGCTTTGGCAAGCAAGTAGGTTGTAATGCAATATGGTGGGCGTAGCTCAGTTGGTAGAGCGCTGGATTGTGATTCCAGTTGTCGTGGGTTCGATTCCCATCGTCCACCCCATATTTTTCAAGGGCGCCTCGATAGCATCTGGCGCCTTTGTTTTAAGCGTTACGCGGACGTGGTGAAATTGGTAGACACACTGGATTTAGGTTCCAGCGGCGCAAGCTGTAAGAGTTCGAGTCTCTTCGTCCGCACCATGCTTCTGTAAGGTTGTACCGCAAGACCGCAATATGGTGGGCGTAGCTCAGTTGGTAGAGCGCTGGATTGTGATTCCAGTTGTCGTGGGTTCGATTCCCATCGTCCACCCCATATTCCTGAAAGGCGCCTTGATCGTGAGATCGGGCGCCTTTTTGTTTTGGGGCTGTGGTGTGCACGCCTTCAGTGTTCTGGTGTCTTTGTTTGAGGTCGAGCGTCGCCCGCGCGGCTCCTGGTGTTCCTCCTCGATATCGTGCCGTGCAAACAAGGTGGTCGCCTCGCGGGCGCTGAAAATGTCGTGGTGAGCCACCTCTCGGTCAAATCAAACCCCGCCCCTTGTAATCCTCTGGTGGCACCCCAATAAAAGCTGTTAGATTTCAGCCGGTTGAAACACCGGCCCGTTTGGCCGGCAAAGGACATCACGATGATTGCAAAAGAAGCCCGTCAGGCCCTGGCGCTGCAGCGCTTTGCCGACGCTAATCCGCAGTTGCTCGAGGAGGTCCGCGAGCTGGATGCGCGCGAACAGGCCCAGCAGATCGAGTGGGCGTTCGAGGATGCCGCCGAGGAGCAGGGCATTGAGCCATGGGAGCTGGCGCTGCAATTGATTGCTGAGTCCCCGGAGCAGTTGCAGGCCATGCGCCTGGAAACGCACCGTGAAGTGGCTGAGGCGCTGGGGCTGGAATGGGAGGAATACTGCCAGTTCAACGACATTGACCCTCAATAAAGGAGGCGAATGCGTTGCGGGTAGTTGTTTGACAAAGTATTTCGGCTGCAGGCCGCCCTCCGGCGCCGTGCAGCCCCTGTTGGAAGCAGGCCTGGCGCTGTGCCGTGCGGGCCTTGAAAGTTAATCGACCGGCGTTGTTTTCAGTCGTCCCGTGTGGGGTGACTTCTGCTGCGTGACTCACTAGAATGTTTGCCCTTGATTCTGGAGTCGGGCTAACGCCGGCTAACGTCTGTGCAACGAGGAATATCCATGCAAGTTTCTGTTGAAAACACTTCCGCTCTCGAGCGCCGCATGACCATCGCCGTTCCGGCCGAGCGCGTCGAGAACGAAGTCAACAAGCGTCTGCAGCAGACTGCCAAGCGCGCCAAGATTGCGGGCTTCCGTCCTGGTAAGGTACCGATGACCGTGATCCGTCAGCGTTTCGAGGCGGACGCTCGTCAAGAGGCTTTCGGTGACCTGGTCCAGGCCTCCTTCTACGAAGCCATCGTCGAGCAGAAGCTGAACCCGGCTGGCGCCCCGGCTGTAGAGCCCAAGTCCTTCGAAAAGGGCAAGGATCTGGAGTTCGTCGCCATCTTCGAAGTGTTCCCTGAGTTCACTGTTGCGGGCCTCGAGTCGATCAAGGTCGAGCGCCTGAGCGCCGAAGTGGCTGACAGTGACCTGGACAACATGCTGGAAGTGCTGCGCAAGCAGAACACCCGCTTCGAGGCCGTCGAGCGCGCTGCGCAGAATGACGACCAGGTCAACATCGACTTCGTCGGCAAGGTCGACGGTGAAGCGTTTGCCGGTGGTTCGGCCAAGGGCACCCTGCTGGTGCTGGGCTCCGGCCGCATGATCCCAGGCTTCGAAGAGGGCCTGGTAGGCGCCAAGGCTGGCGAAGAGCGCGTTGTCAACGTGACCTTCCCAGAGGACTATCAGAACCTGGACCTGGCTGGCAAAGCCGCCGAGTTCACCATCACCGTCAACAGCGTTTCGGCACCTGTACTGCCAGAACTGAACGAAGCGTTCTTCGCCCAGTTCGGCATCAAGGAATCGACGCTGGAAGGCTTCCGCGCCGAAGTTCGCAAGAACATGGAGCGTGAGCTGCGTCAGGCGATCAAGACCAAGGTCAAGAACCAGGTCATGGACGGTCTGCTGGCCGCCAACCCGATCGAAGTGCCAAAGGCCCTGCTGGAAAACGAAGTCAACCGTCTGCGCGTGCAGGCTGTTCAGCAGTTTGGTGGCAACATCAAGCCTGAGCAGCTGCCAGTCGAACTGTTCGAAGAGCAAGCCAAGCGCCGCGTCGTGCTGGGCCTGATCGTGGCCGAAGTGGTCAAGCAGTTCGAGCTGAAGCCGGACGACGCCAAGGTTCGCGAGATGATCGAAGAAATGGCTTCGGCTTACCAAGAGCCTGAGCAGGTCATCGCCTGGTACTACAAGAACGACCAGCAACTGAACGAAGTGCGTTCGGTTGTGCTGGAAGAACAAGTTGTAGATACTGTTCTGCAGAAAGCGACTGTGACCGACAAATCGGTCTCGTACGAAGAAGCCGTCAAACCAGCCGAGGCGCCTGCCGCTGCTGAGTAACGGTCTTCTCTCGTAGGAAACCTCCACAAGCCAGCCTTCGAGCTGGCTTGTGCGTATTCAAGCCATGACTATTTGGGAGTGAGCGCAGGACATGTCCCGCAATTCTTATATTCAGCAGAGCTCTGACATCCAGGCCGCAGGCGGCCTGGTCCCGATGGTTATCGAGCAGTCCGCCCGTGGCGAACGCGCTTACGACATCTACTCGCGCCTGTTGAAGGAGCGAGTGATCTTCCTGGTTGGCCCGGTAGAGGACTACATGGCCAACCTCGTCGTTGCGCAACTGCTGTTCCTTGAGGCGGAAAACCCGGACAAGGATATCCATCTGTACATCAACTCGCCGGGCGGTTCCGTCACCGCCGGCATGTCGATCTACGACACCATGCAGTTCATCAAGCCGGACGTTTCGACCATCTGCATCGGCCAGGCCTGCAGCATGGGCGCCTTCCTGCTGGCGGCAGGTGCCAAGGGCAAGCGTCATTGCCTGCCTAACTCGCGCGTGATGATCCACCAGCCGCTGGGCGGCTTCCAGGGTCAGGCCACCGATATCGAGATCCACGCCCAGGAAATCCTCAATATCAAGGCCCGTCTGAACGAGCTGCTGGCCTATCACACCGGCCAGGATCTCGAAACCATCAAGCGTGACACCGAGCGTGACAACTTCATGAGCGCCTCGCGCGCAGCCGAGTACGGCCTGATCGACTCGGTCTATGACAAGCGGCAACTGGCCTCCTGAACCGGGGGGTCAGAGCAGGTGGGCGTCGAAAGCGCCTACCTGCGGACTTGAAAAAGCCCGCAATTGCCTTCATCTTGTGTTGCAAGCCTACCGGATTGGATCGATCGAATGACTGACACCCGTAACGGCGAGGACAGCGGCAAATTGCTTTATTGCTCCTTCTGCGGCAAAAGCCAGCACGAAGTGCGCAAACTGATTGCCGGGCCCTCGGTATTTATCTGCGACGAGTGCGTCGACCTGTGCAACGACATCATCCGTGAGGAGGTGCAGGAAGCCCAGGCCGAGAGCAGCGCGCACAAATTGCCTTCGCCGAAAGAAATCAGCGGCATCCTGGACCAGTACGTGATTGGTCAGGAGCGCGCGAAGAAGGTGCTGGCCGTAGCGGTGTACAACCACTACAAGCGCCTGAACCAGCGTGACAAGAAGGGTGACGAAGTCGAACTGGGCAAGAGCAACATCCTGCTCATCGGGCCGACCGGCTCGGGTAAGACCCTGCTCGCCGAAACCCTGGCACGCCTGTTGAACGTACCGTTCACCATTGCTGACGCCACCACCCTGACCGAAGCCGGTTATGTGGGTGAGGACGTCGAAAACATCATCCAGAAGCTGTTGCAGAAGTGCGACTACGACGTGGAAAAGGCCCAGATGGGCATTGTCTACATCGACGAAATCGACAAGATCTCGCGCAAGTCGGACAACCCGTCCATTACCCGTGATGTCTCGGGCGAGGGCGTGCAGCAGGCACTGCTGAAGCTGATCGAAGGCACCGTGGCCTCGGTCCCGCCGCAAGGCGGCCGCAAGCACCCGCAACAGGAATTCCTGCAGGTTGATACCCGCAACATCCTGTTCATCTGCGGTGGTGCGTTCTCGGGCCTGGAAAAGGTCATCCAGAACCGCTCCACCAAAGGCGGCATCGGTTTTGGTGCCGAAGTGCGCAGCAAGGAAGAGGGCAAGAAGGTTGGTGAGTCCCTGCGTGAGGTCGAGCCGGACGATCTGGTCAAGTTTGGCCTGATTCCGGAATTCGTCGGCCGCCTGCCGGTACTGGCTACCCTCGACGAGCTGGATGAGGCTGCGTTGATGCAGATCCTCACCGAGCCGAAGAATGCCCTGACCAAGCAGTATGCCAAGCTGTTCGAGATGGAAAGCGTCGACCTCGAGTTCCGCAGCGATGCGCTCAAGGCCGTTGCACGCAAGGCCCTGGAGCGCAAGACTGGCGCTCGTGGCCTGCGTTCGATCCTCGAAGGCGTGCTGCTCGATACCATGTATGAGATTCCTTCGAAAAAGGATGTCAGCAAGGTGGTTATCGACGAGAGCGTCATTGAAGGTACCTCGCAGCCGCTGATGATTTACGAAAACAGCGAACCGCAAGCCAAAGCCGCGCCAGACGCCTGATTCAGGCAATGGCCGGTTCTCGGTTGCAAGCAAGAAGGGGGCCTACGGGCCCCTTTCTGCTTTTCCTGTGCAAGCGCTTGTAATTTCTCAAGCGTGCCCCCACATTAGGTCCAAGCATCATTTCCACCGGTTTCCGGCCATAAGGCCGCTGTAGAGGCGAAATCATGAAGACCACCCTCGACTTGCCTCTTTTGCCATTGCGCGATGTCGTTGTTTACCCGCACATGGTTATCCCGCTGTTCGTGGGGCGCGAAAAGTCCATCGAAGCCCTCGAGGCGGCGATGACGGGCGAAAAGCAGATCCTTCTGCTGGCCCAGAAGAACCCAGCCGACGACGATCCGGGTGAGGACGCCCTGTACCGCGTCGGTACCGTTGCCACCGTGCTGCAACTGCTGAAGCTGCCTGATGGCACCGTTAAGGTGCTGGTCGAAGGCGAGCAGCGCGGTGCGGTCGAGCGCTTCTCCGAAGTTGAAGGGCACATCCGTGCCGAAGTCTCCCTGATCGACGAAACCGACACTGCCGAGCGCGAGTCGGAAGTGTTCGTGCGCACGCTGCTGTCGCAGTTCGAACAATACGTTCAGCTGGGCAAGAAGGTGCCTGCCGAAGTGCTGTCTTCGCTGAACAGCATCGACGAGCCAGGGCGCCTGGTCGACACCATGGCCGCGCACATGGCCCTGAAGATCGAGCAGAAGCAGGAAATTCTTGAAATCGTCGACTTGACGACCCGTGTCGAGCACGTGCTGGCACTGCTGGATGCCGAAATCGACCTCCTGCAGGTCGAAAAGCGCATTCGCGGCCGGGTCAAGAAGCAGATGGAGCGCAGCCAGCGCGAGTACTACCTGAATGAGCAGATGAAGGCCATTCAGAAAGAACTTGGCGATGGTGATGAAGGCCACAATGAAGTCGAAGAGCTGAAAAAGCGCATCGAAGCCGCAGGTCTGCCTAAAGATGCCTTGACCAAGGCTCAGGCGGAGCTGAACAAGCTCAAGCAAATGTCTCCGATGTCGGCCGAAGCTACCGTGGTGCGCTCGTACCTCGACTGGTTGGTGCAGGTGCCGTGGAAGGCTCAGAGCAAGGTGCGTCTGGACCTGACCAAGGCCGAGGAAATCCTCGATGCCGACCACTATGGCCTGGAAGAGGTCAAGGAACGCATCCTCGAATACCTTGCCGTGCAGAAGCGCGTCAAGAAGATCCGCGGTCCGGTGCTGTGCCTGGTCGGGCCACCCGGTGTCGGCAAGACCTCGCTGGCCGAGTCGATCGCTGCCGCCACCAACCGCAAGTTCGTGCGCATGGCCCTGGGTGGCGTGCGTGACGAGGCCGAGATCCGTGGCCACCGCCGTACCTACATCGGCTCCATGCCGGGTCGCCTGATCCAGAAAATGACCAAGGTGGGTGTGCGCAACCCGTTGTTCCTGCTCGACGAGATCGACAAGATGGGCAGCGACATGCGCGGTGACCCCGCTTCGGCACTGCTGGAGGTGCTCGACCCTGAACAGAACCACAACTTCAACGACCACTACCTGGAGGTCGACTACGACCTCTCGGACGTGATGTTCCTGTGCACCTCGAACTCGATGAACATCCCGCCGGCGCTGCTGGACCGGATGGAAGTCATCCGTCTGCCTGGCTACACCGAGGACGAAAAGATCAACATCGCGGTCAAGTACCTGGTGCCCAAGCAGGTCAAGGCCAACGGCTTGAAGAAGGAAGAGCTGGACGTCGACATCTCGGCGATTCGCGACATCATCCGCTACTACACCCGTGAAGCCGGTGTGCGGGGCCTGGAGCGGCAAATTGCCAAGGTCTGCCGCAAGGTGGTCAAGGAACATACCGGGCAGAAGCAGGTCAAGGTCAAGGTGGCCAGCGAGCAGCTGGAGCACCTGCTGGGCGTGCGCAAGTTCCGCTATGGCCTGGCCGAGCAGCAGGATCAGATCGGCCAGGTAACCGGCCTGGCGTGGACCCAGGTGGGTGGCGAGTTGCTCACCATCGAGGCCGTGGTCATCCCCGGCAAGGGCCAGTTGATCAAGACCGGCTCGCTGGGCGATGTCATGGTCGAGTCGATTACCGCCGCGCAGACCGTGGTGCGCAGCCGCGCCCGCAGCCTGGGGATTGCTGCCGACTTCCACGAGAAGCATGACGTGCACATTCACATGCCTGAGGGCGCCACGCCGAAGGACGGCCCAAGTGCCGGTATCGGAATGTGCACCGCACTGGTGTCGGCGCTGACGCAGATTCCGGTACGTGCCGACGTGGCCATGACCGGCGAAATCACCTTGCGTGGCCAGGTATTGGCCATTGGCGGGCTGAAGGAAAAACTGCTGGCGGCACACCGTGGCGGGATCAAGACGGTGATCATTCCCGAGGAGAATGTTCGCGATCTCAAGGAGATTCCTGAAAATATCAAACAGGATCTTCAGATCAAACCGGTCAAATGGATTGACGAAGTCCTGCAAATTGCGCTGCAATACGCCCCGGAGCCCTTGCCAGATGTGGCTCCGGAGATTGTCGCGAAAGACGAGAAGCGCGACGGCGATGCTAAGGAAAGAATCAGCACGCATTAGTAGTTTTTGGCTGGGGGGCTTTCCTTGACAGTATTTTCGGCGCCTTGCTATAAAGCGGCACGTTATTGTCGCCATGCCTCCCAGCACACGTTTCATAAGCTTTTCATTACATACTTAGAAACAAACTCAATAGAGAAATAAGGGGACTTAGAGTGAACAAGTCGGAACTGATTGACGCTATCGCCGCATCTGCAGACATCCCGAAAGCTGTAGCCGGCCGTGCGCTGGACGCAGTCATCGAATCCGTCACCGGCGCCCTGAAGCAAGGTGACGATGTGGTACTGGTTGGCTTTGGTACCTTCTCGGTCAAGGAGCGCGCCGAGCGTACCGGCCGCAACCCGCAAACCGGCAAGGCAATCAAGATCGAAGCCGCCAAGGTTCCAGGTTTCAAGGCAGGCAAAGGCCTGAAAGACGCCGTCAACTAAGTCGTCTTTCAGCCGGACCCGGCCTGGCCTGGTCCGAGCACGGTGATGGCGGGGCGCAAACGTTCCCGCCTGACACGTTTGCTAAGAAAAGGCGCATCCTCGGATGCGCCTTTCTTTTATCAGGATTCTACCCACGCTCCGCGGTTGTCGACGCAGTGGTACAGCCGTTTCTGGGGGACGCATGCTGCAAAATATCAGGGACAATTCACAAGGTTGGATTGCCAAGACCATCATCGGCCTTATCGTCGTGTTGATGGCATTGACCGGTTTCGAAGCCATTTTCCAGGCCGCCACTCATAGCCAGGACGCCGCCAAGGTGAACGGCCAGACCATCAGCCAGAACGAACTGAGCCAGGCGGCCGACATGCAGCGCCGTCAACTGATGCAACAGTTGGGCAAGGATTTCGACCCGGCGCTGCTGGATGACAAGTTGCTGCGAGAGGAGGCACTCAAGGGGCTGATCAGTCGCAAGCTGCTGCTGCAAGGTGCTGAGGATGCCAAGTTCGCATTCTCCGAGGCCGCGCTGGATCAGGTGATCTTGCAGACCCCTGAGTTCCAGGTGGACGGCAAGTTCAGCGCTGACCGTTTCGACCAGGTGATCCGCCAGATGGGCTACGGCCGTATGCAGTTCCGCGAGATGCTCGGCGAGGAAATGCTCATCGGCCAACTGCGCACCGGCCTGGCCGGCAGCAGCTTCGTCACCGATCAACAGGTCGATGCCTTCGCTCGCCTGGAGAAGCAGACCCGCGACTTCGCCTCCCTGACGTTCAAGGCCGACCCGGCCGCAGTCAAGGTCAGCGACGAAGAGGTCAAGGCGCACTACGACCAGCACGCCAAGGAGTTCATGTCGCCTGACCAGGTCGTGATCGACTACATCGAGCTGAAGAAGTCGGCGTTCTTCGATCAGGTCAAAGTGACCGACGAAGAGCTCAAGGCCCAGTACGAGAAGGAAATCGCCAACCTGGCCGAGCAGCGCCATGCCGCGCACATCCTCATCGAGGTCAACGACAAGGTCAGCGACGCCCAGGCCAAGGCCCGCGCCGAAGAGATCGAGCAGCGTCTGGCCAAGGGTGAGGACTTTGCCGCTTTGGCCAAAGAGTTCTCTCAGGACCCAGGCTCCGCCACCAGCGGTGGTGACCTCGGCTTTGCCGGCCCGGGCGTATACGACCCGGCCTTCGAAGAGGCGCTGTACCAGCTGCAGAATGGCCAGGTATCTGCTCCGGTGCGCACCGAGTTTGGCTACCATCTGATCAAGCTGCTGGGCGTCCAGGCGCCAGAAGTACCGAGCTTCGCCAGCCTGAAGGACAAACTGACCCGCGATCTGAAGATGCCGCTGGTCGAGCAGCGTTATGTCGACGCCAGCAAGCAACTGCAGGATGCTGCCTACGAGGCTTCCGACCTGGCCCAGCCGGCCCAGGACCTGAACCTCAAGGTGCACACCTCCGCGGCCTTCGGCCGTGAGGGCGGTGAAGGCATTACCGCCAACCGTGCGGTGGTGCAGGCGGCGTTCTCTGAAGAAGTGCTGGATGAGGGTGCCAACAGCACCGCCATCGAGCTCGACCCTGAGACCACCGTGGTGCTGCGCGTCAAGGAACACCGCAAACCAGAGCAACTGCCGCTGGACGCTGTGGCCAAGAACATCAGGGAGCACCTGGCCAAAGAGAAGGCGACTGCCGAACTCAAGGCCAAGGCAGACAAGCTGATTGCCGGCCTGCGTGACGGTTCCATCGCAGCAGGCAGCGTTCACGAAGGCCAAGGCTGGAAAGCCTATGAAGCAGTCACCCGTGGCGAGGACGGTATAGATCCGGCCGAACTGCAGGCACTGTTCCGTCTGGGCAAGCCGCAAGCCAAGGACAAGCCTGTGTATGGCAGTGTGGTGCTGCGTGACGGAAGCCTGGTGGTGTTGCAGCTCAAGGGTGTGAACGACGGCGCTACCGCCACCGACGAAGAGAAGCAGCAGATTCGCCGCTACCTCGCGTCCCGTGCTGGCCAGCAGGACTTTGCGGCTTACCGCAAGCAGCTGGAAGCCAATGCAGACATCACCCGTTACTAAGGTGTTCGTTGCATGAAGAAACAGGCCGCCTCGTGCGGCCTGTTTCGTTTTTGCCAGCCGCGAGCACGGTCATTGTCGAAGACCACACCGCCTTCAGGGGCGACGCCAACCAGGTGCTACCGCTTCACCCCTTCATAACTGTCCAGCGTATCGCGTGCAATCTCTCGCCCCAGGGCGATGAGCTCCGGCGCTTTGTAGAACTCGAAAAACCGGCACACCCGCTTGGGCACGTTGATCAGCACATCCGGTGGATAGCCGGCAATCTTGTACTGTGCCAACGAAGTCTGCATGACCTCGAAGCTCTGGTTGATCAAGTCCAACAGCGAGGCTGGCCCCACGTTGTCGATGATGAAAGAGCCGGTGGCCGACTTCGGTGCGCCCTCGCGCTCCGGGGCCGCTGCCGGTTGCTGGTTTTCCGGGTCGGCGCTGTCGGCAAGCCACGGGCTTGGCGGTGCCAACCCCTCGGCGACGATTTCCTTTTCGATGCGGATCAGCTCTTCCGCCGGTTTGCGCCGGAATGGCAAGCGTGAACCCAGCGAGCTCAACAAGGCGTCAAAGCGCATCTTGAATGCCGCCGGGCGCTCGATCACCGGCAACTGGTACTGCTTCTGGTTGGTGGCGTTGAGGTTGACCGCGATGATCAGGTCGCAATGGCTGGACACCACCGGCACGATTGGCAGCGGGTTGAGGATGCCACCGTCGACAAGCATGCGGTTGCCTTGCATCACTGGCGTGAACAGGCTGGGAATGGCCGCTGAGGCGCGCATGGCCTGATGCAGGCAACCCTCCTGGAACCAGATTTCCTGCTGGTTGGTAAGGTCGGCGGCCACTGCGGTGTAGGGTATGCGCAGTTGCTCGATGTTTATCTCGCCGACGATCTTGCGGATCTGCCCGAACACCTTGTCGCCGCGAATCGCACCGAGGCGAAAGCTGACGTCGACCAGGCGCAGCACATCCAGGTAGTCGAGGCTTTCGATCCAGTTGCGATACTCGTCCAGCTTGCCGGCGGCATAGATACCGCCAATCACCGCGCCCATGGAACACCCTGCGACGCAGGCTATGTCGTAGCCGCGGCGCTCGATTTCCTCAATCACGCCGATGTGCGCATACCCTCGGGCGCCGCCCGATCCCAGTACCAGTGCCACACGTTTGCTCATGAACTTTCCCCGGCCAGTGCCATCATGGTCCTACAATGCACCCATCGCTGCCTGTGCTTCAATGTAGATCGTGCTGAGCTACTGTAATAAAACTGGCCAGGCAAAGCCGGCTGGGCATGGCACTTTCCAGCTGTCGGAGCGTCGAACAGCCACTGTTTTTCCATAGAGGTATTACTGATGAAAGCCTGGATCTGCCTTCCACTGATTGCCTTGGCCCTAGCTGGCTGCGCGGGCAAGACGGCCTACCGTGACAGCTGCGCGACCCAGCTGGATGCCGCCTGGAAGGAACTGGACCTGGCCAAGGCCGAAGGCTTTGCCGGTGCTGTAAGTTATTCCAAAGCCTTGTCACTGCTGACCGGGGCCAAGACCCAGCAGCAGTTCGAAGGCTACGAAAGCTGTACCCGCAAAGCCGAAAAGGCGCGGTTCTACATTCGTGAATCTCGCGCCGGGCGCTGAACAGGGAGCATCGTATGTCAGCCATGCTCGACCATGTCGTTGCCCAGATACTGACCTTGCAGGTGCGCTTGCTGGCCTGTCGTGAACGCCTGGCTGCCAATACCGACAGCGAGGCCTTGCACGACCTGCGTATCACCTTGCGGCGCCTGCGCAGTCTGCTGAGGCCGCTGCGTGGGCTGCCTGGCGTGGAGCAGCTGGAGGATGCTGCACGTTCGCTGGGGACCCTTACCACGCCGCTGCGTGATCGCGAGGTGCTGGCGGCCGAGCTGATCGGGCGCGGTCATGCGGCAGCCGGCCAGCGGCGTCTGGAGGGGCGAGACAGGACTTTCGCCAGTGTCGCTGCCAGCCCACAGCTGGCCAGGGTATTGGCAATTCTCGACGCCTTTCCATTGTTCCTGCGAGCGGCGGGCCGGGAGGGGCTGGTCAAGTCGCTGGGCAAACGCATCGACAAGCGCCTGGTCAAGCAGTGGCGCAAGTTGCACAAAGCGTTGCAGGACCCGGCTCACGATCGCCACCGCCTGCGTTTGCTGATCAAGCGTGCGCGCTATGGCGATGAGGCCTACCCGCAACTCGATCACGCTGGGAAGAAACTGCAACGTCTGTTGAAAAAGGCACAGGGCAACCTGGGGGATTGGCACGACCGCCTGCAATGGCTGCTGCAAGCCCGCGATCATGCCGACCTGCTCCCCTGCAAGGCTGGTTGGGAGCAGGGGTTGCATGAGGCGGAGCGCCAGTCAGATGTGACGCTGGACGCCCTGCAAGAGGCGCTGGCGCGGCGTTATCACGGAAAATGACCGATATGCGGGCTGATTGCCCGGCGTTTGCTGGCTAGGATGAGCGGACTTTTTCTTTGCAGGCAGGAGCCGGCCAATGAATTTCAACCAACTCCTCGACGCCGTACGGGCCAACCCGGATTCGGTCAGCATTCCGCCCAGCTGGGCCCAGGGGCGCGCTGCCTTTGGCGGGCTGATGGCGGCTATGGTCTATGAAATCATGCGCCTCAAGATCAGCGACAACCGCCCGGTACGCTCATTGGCCATCAGCTTCGTGGCACCCGCGGCGGCGGATGTGCCCATCCGCTTCGAGGTGGAGGTTTTGCGCGAAGGCAAGGCGGTTAGCACGTTGCTGGGCCGCGCGGTTCAGGATGGCCAGGTGGTGACTTTGGTGCAGGGCAATTTCGGTGCGGGCCGCCCTTCGGTGGTCGAAGTGCCGGCGTTACCGGCCATTGAAATGCCTGCGCTCGAAGAAGCGGCCCCGGAGTTGCCCTATATCAAAGGCGTCACCCCGGAGTTCATGCGCCATGTGGCCCTGCGCTGGGCAGTAGGCGGGCTGCCGTTCAGTGGCAATCAGTCGCGCAAGATGGGCGGCTGGGTGCGTTTGCGGGATGTGGCTGACGAGCCGGTGAACGAGGCGCACTTGCTGGCGTTGGTGGATGCGTGGCCGCCCAGCCTTATGCCGTTTCTCAAGCAGCCCGCTGCGGGCAGTACGCTGACCTGGACCATCGAGTTCATCCAGCCAACGGCGAAGCTTTCGACCCAGGAATGGTGCCGGTACTGCGTGGAGACCGAACATGCGCGGGATGGCTATGGTCATGCTGCCGCAGCGTTGTGGACGGCGCAGGGCGAGTTGTTGGCCTTGAGCCGGCAGACCGTCACCGTTTTCGCCTGATCCTTACCAGGCTGCTCACAAGCAGTGCTCCGGCAGCTGGCTCAGTGTCGGTGCTTGTGCCGTTCGCGCCAGGCCCTCCACCAGGCCCCGCTCACCACAAAGCGCGGAAAGGTGA
Source organism: Pseudomonas sp. 22515 (assembly GCF_052044625.1). Classification (NCBI taxonomy): domain Bacteria; kingdom Pseudomonadati; phylum Pseudomonadota; class Gammaproteobacteria; order Pseudomonadales; family Pseudomonadaceae; genus Pseudomonas; species Pseudomonas sp. 22515. The sequence goes on along the minus strand of NZ_JBQENN010000006.1, from coordinate 151,249 downwards.
TGAACTGCTCGGTCAGTAAGCGCTGCACAGCATCCTGGCGGTTGGCGAACGGCTCGGGCTGCTGGGCTTCAAGGCGGTGGCCTTGGCGCTGCAGGCCCAGCGCGGCGACCAGGGCAATCACACCCACCGCGATCTGGCCGAGGTCGAAACCGAACAGGCCGGACAGCACCAGTAGTGTCCCTAGAATGAACAACGGCACAGCAATCAGGTGCAGCACCAGGTTGGCCGGGTGGCGGTGATTATGGTGGTAGCCGCGCCATTGCCAGGCGGGAAGATTGGGCAGGCGTTTGCTCATGGGGATTTCCTCTCGGTCATGCCCAAAGCTTAGTGCGGCCCCCACGCGGGGGCCAATCGAAGCTGGCTATGGTGACTATAGCTTGAGCTGGCCAATGGCCTTGTTCAGTTCGCCGGCCAGGGTCGCCAGTTCGCTGCTGGTGGTCGCCGAGCCGACCGTCTGCTGCACGGTCCGCTCGGTGACATCGCGGATGCTGACCACCGCGCGGTTCATTTCCTCGGCTACCTGGCTTTGCTGCTCGGCCGCTACAGCGATCTGGGTATTGCTTTCGCGCATCTGCGCCACGGCACCGGTGATTTCAGCCAGCGCCTCACCGGCTTCCTGTGCCTGACGCACACAGTCGTCGGCCTTGTACGAGCTCTCCTGCATGAACTCCACCGCATCGCGGGTGCCCGACTGCAGGGCCGAAACCATGGTGGTGATCTCATCCGTAGAGGTTTGCACGCGTTTGGCCAGGTTGCGCACTTCATCGGCCACCACGGCAAAGCCACGGCCCAGGTCGCCGGCGCGCGCGGCTTCGATGGCAGCGTTAAGCGCCAGCAAGTTGGTCTGTTCGGCAATACTGTGGATCACACTGACTACACCGTTGATCTTCTGGCTGTCCTCGGCTAGTTGTCGAATCATCTCGGCAGTTTGTTGCACGCCGCTGGAAAGCCCGGAAATCGAATCCTGCACTCGGCTGACCACCGCTTGACCGCTGCCGGCCAAGGTGTCGGCGGTTTGTGACAAATCGCGGGTGGCACCGGCGTGCTGGGCAATGTGGTGCACGGTCGCCGACATTTCGTTGATGGCAGTGGCGGCCTGGTCGGTTTCACTCTGCTGGCCGAGCATGCCATGGCGTACGTCGCTCATGCTGGCGGCCAGGCGTGCAGCGCCCGAGTCCAACTGTGCTGCGCTGTGGGCGACGGTGCTGACCACGCGGTGATAGGTGGACTGCATGGCGTTGAAGGCCCCAGCCATCTGGCCGACCTCGTCGCCACTGGCTAGCGGTACGCGGGCCGACAGGTCGCCGGTCTTTTCCACGTGCAGCATCACGTCCTTGAGGGTGTTGAGTTGGCTGAGCAGGAAGCGGATCAGCAGTTGGGAGGCGCCGAGCATGGCCAGCATCAGGATCAGCACACACACCGCGTAATTGCTGAAACGATCGAAGAAGACCTGGCGCAAACTGGGTGACTGGGCCAGCACAGCTAACTGCTGGTCGCCACTGCGCAGCACCTGTGCGCCACGCAGTGGGTTTTCGCCGAGGACCCAGGCGCTCGGCAGTGCTACCCAGCCTTGGGCGTTGCGCAGGGCATCGAGCGCCTCCCCGGCGTAGGTTGGCGTTTGCCCGGTTGACCAACTGATGACGTTGGCCGGGCGTGGCAATGCTTGCCCGGCTGGCCAGGCGGCCAGCAACTGGGCTTGCGCGGCCGCCTGGGCCTGAGCCGCCTCGGCACGTGCGCGTTGCTCCAGGTGCACGGCGTACAGCACCAGCAGCAAGGTGGTGACAAAGGCCACTGCGTTGACGGCCCAGAACTTGTACTTCAGGGAAACATTGCTAAGCCAGGCACCCATGGGCAGGTCTTCTCTGAGTTGAGCGGAAACAATATTGGCAAGGTGCCATCATTGTGCCCTCATCCTCCTAGACATGTGTTGATGCATATCAACTGTGCTGACCCGCCCCGCAGAAACACGCGAGACTCAGGGGAGCTGGAAGAAAGCCCGCGCCGTTGCCGTGGTATGCGCCGCCGTGTGCTCGGCTGATTCACCGCGATGCGAGGCCACCTCGCGCAGTACCTCCGGCAAGAACGCCGGCTCGTTGCGCCCGCTCTTGGGCTTGGGCCGCAAGCTGCGCGGCAGCAGGTAGGGCGCGTCGCTTTCCAGCATCAGCCGGCCTTGAGGAATGTTGCCCACCAGCGGGTGCAGGTGAGTGCCGCGGCGTTCGTCGCAGATCCAGCCGGTAATGCCGATGTGCAGGTCCAGGTCCAGGTAGGCGAACAGCGCCTCACGCTCACCGGTGAAGCAGTGCACCACCGCGCCGGTCAGGTGGTCGCGGTAGTCCTTGAGAATCGCCAGCAAGCGCTCGCTGGCATCGCGCTCGTGCAGGAACACCGGCAGGCGCAGCTCCGCAGCCAGTGTCAGCTGGGCTTCCAAGGCTTTTTCCTGCAGCGGGCGAGGGGAAAAGTCGCGGTTGAAATCCAGGCCGCATTCGCCCACCGCGCGTACGCGCGGTTCACTCAGCAACCGTCGCAGCTGGCGCTCGCTGTCGGCATCCCAGGCCTTGGCATCGTGAGGGTGCACGCCGGCCGTGGCGAACAGGTGGGCACCGCTTGTATCCAGTTGTTGGCACAGTTCCAGGGCTTGTTCGCTGACCGCCAGGCTGGTGCCTGTCAGCAGCATTTGCGTAACGCCGGCCTCCAGCGCGCGCTCGACGATTGCGGCCTGTTGGTCGTGGAAACTGCTGTTGGTCAGGTTGACGCCGATATCGATCAGTTGCATGGTGCTATCTCGTGCCGCGGGGCGGCCAGCATAGCAAAAAGCGCGTTTTTCTGAAAAAACCAAGAACTTCATGCTGTTGCCGTGGTCATTTACCGTCGTTTATCACTTGGCGGTGCAACCCATGGATGCCGCTCACCGACCACGGACACGTTTTCGCATGCAGCGATGCTGGCTCATTTTTCTGCTGACGTTGGGGTTGATCTTTACCGGCCCCGCCCAGGCGCGCTCGCCGGGCCCACAGCAGCACATACCGCCTGCCAAGGTGCGTGACCTGCCGCAGATTCGTACCAGCAAAGTACTGCGAGTGCTGGTCAACCAGAGCCGCAACAGTTCCGGTGAGGTCAAGGGCGAGCCAGTCGGCATTGAGTATTATCGCCTGCGCGCCCTGGAGCATTTCCTCAATGCTCGTACGGCCGACGACCAGCAGATCCAGCTAAAGCTCATCCCGCGGGCCAAGGAACAGTTGCTGGGCGCCCTGGCCCGCGGCGAGGGTGACCTGGCCGCGCCAGGCGAGCTGCTTGACCCCACTACGGTGAATGGTGTTCGTAGCAGCGCGCCGATACTCGACCAAGTGCCGCTGATGCTGGTCGGGCGCAAAGGCGAGCGAAGTTTCAGCAAGGTCGAACAGCTGTCAGGGCGTACCGTGGCGTTGACCAGCGCCAGTGCCGCCGGACCATTGATCCAGCAGGTCAACCAGCAACTGGCACTGCGCAAGCGGCCGCCGATCAAAGTGGAGTGGGTCGATTCGACGCTGGCGGTGGAGGATGTGCTGGAGATGGTACAGGCAGGCATCTACCACCTGACCATGGTCGAGCAGCCCATTGCCCGGCGTTGGGCCCGGGTTATGCCGCGCCTGCGCCTGGACAGCCGGGTGCGCCTGGGTGCGCCGCAAGCCATGCGCTGGTATGTAGGGCGTGATGCGCCGCAATTGTTGGCCGCAGTCGATCACTTTCTGCAAGGTTACCGCGCGCCAGATAACCAGGATGCGGCGTTCGAGCGCATCTACCGCCGCCAGTACCGGGTACACAACCCGTTGGCCAGCAAGGACCGCCAGCGTCTGGCATCGGTGCGGGCGGTGTTGCAGAAGCATGGCCAGGCGCAACAGATCGACTGGCTCAACCTGGCTGCATTGGCCTTCAAGGAGTCGACGCTCAACCCGGCTGCACGCGGTACTGGCGGTGCCCATGGCCTGATGCAGATTACCCCTTCGGCAGCCCAGCGGGTGGGGGTGAGCAACACTGCAACGGTAGATGGCAATGTCCTGGCCAGTGCCCGTTACCTGGCGCTTATCCGGCGCAAGTTTTTTGCCAGTGCCAAGATCAACGAGCGTGAGCGCATGGCCTTTGTGCTGGCAGCCTACAACCTCGGCCCCGAGCGGGTTCAGGCCATGCGCGCAGAGGCTCGACGGCGAGGTCTAAACGGTAACCAGTGGTTCTTCCAGACTGAACGCATCGCCATGGAGCAAGTGGGGATGGGGCCGGTCAATTTCGTCAATAGCATCAACAAGTACTATTTGGCCTTCAACCGCGAACGCGCGGCACTGGAGCGCGTGGCGAAGCGTTAAAATCGATTTTATCGATTGTTATGTTGGGTTTTTTGCGATTTTCATATCAGTGGAATTGATTATGATGGCGCCCATACCCACACAACTGCTTCACTTCAAGGACGCTTCGACATGAAAAACACTACCCTCAACGCGCTGTTCTCTACACGTGCTGGCGCTGGCTTGAGCGTTATCCGCATCCTGGTCGGCATCATCTTCATGGCTCATGGTGCGCAAAAACTCTTCGGCCTGTTCGGTGGCTACGGCCTGGAAGGCACCGGCCAATGGATGGAAAGCATCGGCCTGGCGCCGGGTTATCTGATGGCCCTGCTGTCCGGCAGTGCCGAATTCTTCGGCGGCCTGGCCTTGGTGGTCGGCCTGCTGGCTCGCCCGGCGGCCCTGGCGCTGACGGTGACCTTGATAGTGGCGATCGTTTCGGTGCACATCGGCAACGGCCTGTTCATGTCCAACAACGGCTATGAGTTCGCCCTGGCGCTGTTGGCCGGCACTGTTGCAGTCATGATCGAAGGCGCTGGCCGCTTCTCGCTCGACCGCCTGATCGCCCGGTAATCAGCTGCACGCTGTGAGCTACGAGCCGCAGGCAAGCGCGGGCCAATACTCGGCGTGTTCTTGCTTGCGGCTTGTCGCTTGCAACTTGGGGCTCATCGCTCTAGCATACCGCCTGCGCCGATTTAAACAGCTACTTGCGGGGCGCAGGAAAGCCCCACCTCCGGGCCGTCCGAAATACCGCTAAAGCGCTGGTTCGGTGACGCCTCCCACCGCTGCCCAGCGGGATTCGCGAGGCGGAGAGAAGCTCCATGAGTTGCCCACGTACCAGTGTCTGTTTAAGCCCTTTGCCTGCCAGCCAGGCGTCCCGCACACCGCGCATCCTGCTCGGCGGCCGGCATCAACCCACCCTTTTGCGTCATCTTGAAGGCCTGTCACGGCGCAAGGGGCAGGCGCGTGCCTTTCTGATCCAGTTCGCCGACAGTGGCTGCCACCTCGCGCAGTATGGCAATGACCGTTTCGACCTGGCTGTGATCCAGGCGCCGGCACCGGACGAGGCCGCCGAAGTCATCGGCCATCTCACCCGCATCGCGCGTCAAGGCCTGATTACCCGCCGCTGAGGAATGCGCTATTGAGCACCAATATCATCACCACAGAAGGCCATGAGGCGCTGAAGAAAGAGCTGGACCACCTGTGGCGGGTGTATCGTCCGGAAATCACCCAAAAGGTTGCCTGGGCCGCTTCGTTGGGTGACCGCAGCGAGAACGCGGACTACCAGTACAACAAGAAGCTGCTGCGCGAAATCGACCGCAGGGTGCGATACCTGCGCAAGCGGCTTGAAGATGTGAAAGTGGTGGCGTACTCGCCCGAGCAGGAAGGCAAAGTGTTTTTCGGTGCCTGGGTTGAGATCGAGAACGACGAGGGCGAGACCATGAAGTTTCGCATTGTCGGCTACGACGAGATCTACGGGCGCAACGATTACATCTCGATCGATGCGCCCATGGCCCGTGCCTTGCTGAAGAAGGAGGAGGGTGATGAGGTGGTGGTGCATACACCTACCGGTGAAGCGACCTGGTATGTGAGCAGCATCCGTTACGGCCAGGGCGTCTCGACGGACTGACCGGGCCCGTCTTGCGCCAGCGTGAGGCATGTGCTGTCCCGGCAGGCGATCGCTCAGCCCTCAGGGGTGCGCCTGCAGAAACGCTGCCAGCCAGGCCTCAAGCCTCGCGCAACACCGCCAGCGGGCTGGCATTCAACGCCCGCCGCGTTCCCAGCACCCCCGCCCCCCCCACCAGCAGTGCCCCTGTCAGCGGCAACACCAGCAGCCACGGGTGCGGGCTCCACTGCAAGTCGAAGGCATAGCGGTACAGCACCCAGGTAATCAGTTCGCAGCCCACGGCCGCCAATAGCCCGCTGGCCGCGCCCAGCAGGCCGAACTCGATACGTCGGGCTTTTACCAGCAAGGGCCGCGCCGCGCCCAGTGCGCGCAACAGTGCGCCTTGGCGAATGCGCTCGTCCAGCGTGGCCTGCAAGCCAGCGAACAACACTGCCAGCCCCGCGGCCAGCACGAACAGCAGCACATACTCCACCGCCAGGGTTACCTGGGCGAGAATGCTGCGCAGCTGGTCGAGCAAGGCATCCACCTGCAGGATGGTCACCGCCGGAAACGCCCGTGACAGCGCGACGACATCCAGGTCATGCCCCGGTGCCAGGTAGAAGCTGGTCAGGTAAGTGGTCGGCAGCCCCTGCAGCGTGCCAGGCTGGAAGATCATGTAGAAGTTCGGCTGGAAGCTGTCCCAATGCACGTTGCGCAGGCTGCTGACGCGGGCCTGGCGCTGCTGGCCGCCAATATCGAACGTCAGCAGGTCGCCCATCTGCAGTTTCAGGCTGCTGGCCAGTTCCGCCTCCACCGAAACCCCGGGGATATCGTTGTCGGCTGGCAAGGCTTGCCACCAACTGCCTGCGGTCAGCACGTTGCCTTCGGGCAACTCGGCGGCCCAGGTCAGGCTGAGGTCGCGCTGCACGGCGCGCTCGCCTGCCGAGTCCTTGCTGACCACCTGCTGTACCGGTTTTTCATTGATTTGCACCAGGCGCCCGGGCGTTACCGGGTACAGCGGCGCTGAAGCGGCATTGACCTGGTGCAGGTGTTGAATGAACGGCTCACGGTCATCTGGCAGGATGTTCAGGGCGAAGTGGTTGGGCGCATCCTTGGGTAGCTGTGCTTGCCAGGTATCGAGCAACTCTGCGCGCAGCAGGGCGACCAAGGCCATGGCCAGCAGTATCAGGCCGAATGCCAGGGCTTGGCCTGCTGCCGCCATGGGGTGGCGCAATAGCTGGCCCAGCCCCAGACGCCAGGTGAGTGGCGCACCGGCCAGCAGCTGGCGCAGGCTGCGTAAACCGAGCAACAGCAGGCCGCCGAGCAGAAGTGCAGCGACCAGGCCGCCACCGAGCAGGGCGAAGGTGAGCAGCAGATCGAGGCTCAGGCGCCACATGATCAGGCCCAGTGCGAGCAGGGCGGCGCCGTACACCAGCCAACTGCTCGCAGGTATCGGCAGCAGGTCACGGCGCAGCACGCGCAGTGGCGGCACCTGGCCCAGCGCTGCAATCGGCGGCAGGGCAAAGCCAGCCAGTGCCACCAGCCCGGTACCGATACCTGCCAGCGCAGGAACGATGCCGCCAGCGGGCACCACGCTCGGCAGCAAGCCGTGCAGCAGGCGGAACAGACCCAGCTGAGCCAGCCAGCCGAGCAAGGCGCCGGCCAGGGCAGCGACCAGGCCGAGCATGGCCAGTTGCAGGCAATACAGGCCCAATGCCTGGTGGCGCGACAGGCCCAGGCAGCGCAGCAGGGCACTGGCGTCCAGTCGGCGTGCAGCATAGCGACTGGCCGACAGTGCCACGGCTACGCCTGCCAGCAGCACAGCTACCAGGCTGGCCATGTTCAGGTAGCGTTCGGCTTTGCCCAGCGCGCCGCCGATCTGTTGGTTGCCATCGCGGGTGTCACGCAGGCGCTGGTTGGCGGCCAGGTCTTTTTCCACGGCCTGACGGTACTGCGCCAGCGCCTCGGCATCGCCGCGCCACAGGTCACGGTAGGTGACCCGGCTGCCCGGCTGGATCACGCCGGTGGCTTCCAGGTCGGCCAGGTTCATCATCACGCGTGGGGTAAGGCTGTAGAAGTTGTTGGCGCGGTCCGGTTCGTAGGTAAGCACCCGGCTCATGCGCAGGGTTTTCATGCCCACGTCGATGCTGTCGCCGATTGCCAGCCCCAGTGCTGCCAACAGGCGCGGTTCCACCCACACTTCGCCAGGGGCAGGGCCGCCGCCGGGTGTTTCTTCGGCATAAGGTGCCGGAGCGCTGCGTACTTGCCCGCGCAACGGGTAGGCGCCGTCGGCGGCCTTTACGCTGGACAGCTGGATGCCATTGTCGCCGCCGACCACACTGGTGAACTCGACCACGCGTGCATGGCGCAAGCCCAGTGCCTTGCCGGCATCGAGCTGTTGCTCGCGGGCCGGTGCGCTGCCCTGCAGTACCAGATCGGCGCCCAGAAACTCGCTGGCGCGCAGCTGCATGGCGCCGTTGAGGCGGGCGCCGAAATAGCCGATGGCGGTGCTGGCGGCTACGGCCACCAACAGGGCAAAGAACAGCACGCGCACTTCACTGGCGCGAACATCGCGCAGCAACTGGCGCAGTGCCAGGCCACACAGGCGGGACAGCGGCATACGGCTCACCGGGCCTCCGTCGGCGCCACAAGGCGGCCCGCGTCCAGGCGGATCTGGCGCCGGCAGCGGCGGGCCAGGCGTTCGTCATGGGTGACCAGCACCAAGGTAGTGCCGCGCTCCTTGTTCAGCTCGAACAACAAGTCGCTGATGCGTTCGCCGGTGTGGCTGTCGAGGTTGCCGGTGGGCTCATCGGCGAACAGCACCGCAGGCTGCGCGGCGAAGGCGCGGGCGATTGCCACGCGCTGCTGCTCGCCGCCCGACAGCTGCCGAGGTGTGTGGCTCAGGCGCTTGCCCAGGCCGACCCGCTCCAGCAAAGTGCGAGCCTGTTCGCGGGCATCGCGGCGGCCGTCCAGCTCCAGTGGCAGCATGACGTTTTCCAGTGCATTGAGGCTGTCGAGCAGCTGGAACGACTGGAACACGAAACCCACATGTTCGGCGCGCACACGGGCGCGTTGGTCTTCATCCAGTGGCCCCAGGTCGTGGCCGGCGAGCACGACATTGCCAGCGCTGGGGCGGTCGAGGCCGGCGAGCAAGCCGAGCAGGGTCGATTTGCCAGAGCCCGAGGCGCCGACGATGGCCAGGCTATCGCCTTGGGCCAGGTCGAGAGACAGTGCGTGGAGGATGGTAAGGTCACCTTCCGCGCTGGGGACCACTTTGCTAAGGTTCTGCGCAACGAGAATGCTGGGGCTCATGGAGAATCCGATGCGAGTGTGGTGGTTGAGTGCCGGTCTGGCCCTGTATTGCCTGGCCCAGAGCGCAGCGGCAGGAACACTGCTGGTTGTTGGCGATAGTATCAGCGCCGGTTTTGGCCTGGATAGCCGTCAGGGCTGGGTGTCTCTCTTGCAGGCCCGTCTCAGGGACGAAGGTTTTGACGACAAAGTGGTCAATGCTTCGATCAGTGGCGATACGAGCGCAGGTGGCCAGGCGCGGCTCCCGGCGCTGCTTGCAGCACATAAACCAAGCCTGGTGGTGCTGGAGCTGGGCGGCAACGATGGCCTGCGCGGGCAGCCGCCTGCACAATTGCAACAAAATCTTGCCTCGATGATCGAGCGTTCGCGTCAGGCAGGGGCCAAGGTGCTGCTATTGGGCATGCGCCTGCCGCCCAATTATGGTGTGCGTTACACCACCGCCTTTGCCAAGGTGTATGAACAGCTGGCAGCGGACAAACAGGTTCCCTTGGTGCCGTTTTTCCTCGAAGGGGTAGGGGGCGTACCTGAACTGATGCAGGCTGATGGCATCCATCCGGCCCAGGGGGCTCAGCAGCGCCTGCTGGAAAATGCCTGGCCAGCGATAAAACCCTTGCTGTGAAGCTTTAAACGGGGGCGCCTTTCGGCTAATGTTGCGCCCCCCGTTTCGAGTGCTCCAAATGCCGCGCCCTGCCTGGTCCCTGTATGCCTACCAACTGATCGAGCCCGACGAGCAGCTCGACCTGTTCGCCTGCCAGGAAATCCGCGTCCACCTCGTGGCCCGCCAGCTTGAGCTGGGCGTGCCGGTCGACCGTACCTTGTGCGGCGGCCTGCTGCCAGCCCAGCCGCGTTGGTCGGGGGTGCCGCGATCGATTTACCGCGATGGCCGCCTGTGTGAGCTGTGCCGTGCCATCCTCGATGCCCAGCGACGCGGCATGCGCCCGGTGTGGCCTGAGCTGCATGGCAGCTGAACGACAAGCGCCTTTCATCATCTGAAACGCTTGCAGCGTGCCAATGCCTCCCGCTTGCATCGGCGCGGGTGTACAATCGATTCTCTTGACCCATCTTTCGAAGGATTTACCGGATGTTGCCGCGCTTTCCTGCCGTCACCCGTAGCCTGTCCCTGGCCGCCCTGTTGGTAGCGGGCCCCGCTGCTGCGCTGGAGCTGCCACTGCCACCGCCCGGTGAAGACATCGTCGGCCAGGTGCATGTGATCAAGGCAAAGTACGAGGACACGTTCGCCGATATCGGCACCGCAAACGACCTCGGCTACCTGGAAATGATTGCCGCCAACCCCGGCGTGGACCCTTGGCTGCCGGGTGCCGGCACCGAGATCATCCTGCCGACCCGTTTCGTTCTGCCGCCGGGGCCGCGCGAAGGCATCGTCATCAACCTGGCCGAGTACCGCATGTACTACTTCCCCAAGGGGGAGAGCGTGGTGTACACCTTCCCGCTGGGCATTGGTCGCGAGGGGTGGGGGTCGCCGATCGCCAACACCAAGATCACCGCCAAGACGCCCAACCCGACCTGGACGCCGCCCGCTTCGATTCGCAAAGAGCACGCCGAGGACGGTGACATCCTGCCGACGGTGGTGCCGGCTGGCCCGGACAACCCGCTGGGGCCGTTCAAGTTCACCTTGGGCGTACCGGGCTATCTGATCCATGGTTCGAACAAGAAGTTCGGCATTGGCATGCGCACCAGTCACGGTTGCTTCCGCATGCTTAACAACAATGTGCTTGAACTGTCGAAGATGGTGCCGGTGGGGACGCCAGTGCGCATCATCAACGAGCCTTACAAGTTCGGTATCAGCGCCGGCAAGGTCTATCTTGAGGCACACACGCCGCTGGATGACCAGGGTAACCCGTCAGTGGTCGACAAACACACCGCAGTTATCAATGCCTTGCTCAAGCGTGAAGACCTGGCCAATAACCTACGCATGAACTGGGACATGGTACGTGACGTGGTGGCTGCAGAAGATGGCATGCCGGTAGAAATTGCCGTGCCGGTGGAAAACCAAGGGGCCGCACCGATGGTGTCGAGCATTCCGCCCGAACTGCAGTAAGGTGATTTCGACACACCCAGGCCTGCCTTAGTGCAGGCCTTTTTGTACCTGCTGGCCGCGTTTGTCGGATTCAAAGGCAATAAAAAAGCCGACCCACAAGTGGGTCGGCTTCTTAACAATCCGTGAGGATTATTACTTGCGGCTGGCTTTGTCCAGCATACGCAGAGCGCGCTCGTTGGCTTCGTCAGCGGTCTGCTGAGCCTTCTGAGCGGCTGCCATTGCGTCGTCAGCCTTACGGTAGGCTTCGTCAGCACGAGCTTGAGCGCGAGCTGCTGCGTCTTCAGTCGCAGTCAGACGAGCTTCGGTTTCTTTGGATACGCTGCTGCAACCGGTAGCCAGAACTGCGGCCAGAGCCAGAGCAGAGAATTTCAGAACGTTGTTCATCGTGTTCCCCTTCAAGGACTTTCTATTAAATAGCCATCTCTCAGGAAAGAGAAACTGGCCGGCGTACATAGTACCCATTACTTGTAGTAAGTAAACTGACAGAGCGCAAGAACTGCAAAAAAAATGTTGCTTGACTCCGCGCCGACAAGATTTGCGACGTGTCTGTGAAAAAAATGTGCAGGGTTCGCAAGCGGTTGTGGTACAGGAACTTTTTTGTTGAACTAAGGGTGACTTTAACTGTCGATCAGCGTCTTAAGCCCTAGAACATCCGGTGGCTGTTGCGCGGGCTTGGGAAAGTCACCCGGGCGGCGTTTTGACCTTTTTTAAGCGCCACCACCTTGAGCAATCCCGCTCGCGGTGCCTACTATCTTGTGAGTGCCAGACGATCCGAACGATTACAATCGTCCAATGGTCGAAGCGGCAACAGGTGGCGTAGAGGATTCTGTGCCGGATAAACCACCATCGGTTAAGGTAAGGGTCTGCCGAGAAGACCTGCGAGGAGTAGTGATGAGCGAAGCGCTGACCATCCACCATGACCAGGCCGGTCATCAGTTCGAGACCAACGTGGACGGTCATCGTGCCTACCTGACGTACATGGATCTGGGCAAGCAGACGCTGGACATCTATCGCACCTTCGTGCCCAACGCCCTGCGCGGCCGTGGGATCGCTGCCGCCCTGACCGAGCGGGCGCTGGAGTACGCCGAGCAGATGGGCTACACGGTGATCCCGTCTTGCTCGTATGTGGAGCGTTACATGGAGCGCCAGCAGCGGCATTCGAGCAAGGCCTGAGCTGACCATAGGCCCCGACACAACAAAAAAAACGCCGGGCAGTGCCCGGCGTTTTTTATTCCCGCAATGTTCAGCTGCGCTTACGCTGCGGCAGCACATCCTTGAGCTTGGCATGCATGCTGCGCAGGGTTTTCTCGGTCGCCGACCAGTCGATGCAGGCGTCCGTGATCGACACGCCATACTGCAACTCGTCCAGGTTTTTCGGAATGGACTGACAGCCCCAGTTCAGGTGGCTTTCGACCATCAGGCCGATGATCGACTGGTTGCCTTCGAGAATCTGGTTGGCGACGTTCTCCATCACCAGCGGTTGCAGGGCCGGGTCCTTGTTGGAGTTGGCATGGCTGCAGTCGACCATGATGTTGGCCTTGATCTTGGCCTTGGCCAGGTCCTGTTCGCACAGGGCGACGCTGACCGAGTCGTAGTTCGGCTTGCCATTGCCGCCGCGCAGTACCACGTGGCCATATGGGTTGCCCTTGGTGGTGACGATCGACACGCCGCCTTCCTGGTTGATGCCCAGGAAGCGGTGCGGCTTGGACACCGACTGCAGGGCATTGATGGCAACGGTCAGGCCGCCGTCGGTGCCGTTCTTGAAACCCACCGCCGAGGACAGGCCCGAGGCCATCTCGCGGTGTGTTTGCGATTCGGTGGTGCGGGCACCGATGGCCGACCAACTGATCAGGTCTTGCAGGTACTGCGGGGAAATCGGGTCGAGCGCTTCGGTGGCAGTCGGCAGGCCCATTTCGGCCAGGTCCAGCAGCAGCTTGCGGCCGATGTGCAGGCCGTCCTGGATCTTGAACGAGTCATCCAGGTACGGATCGTTGATCAGGCCTTTCCAGCCGACGGTGGTGCGCGGCTTTTCGAAGTACACGCGCATGACCAGGTACAGCGTATCGGACACTTCTTCGGCCAGCACTTTCAGGCGCTCGGCGTATTCGTGGGCGGCCTTGATGTCGTGGATGGAGCAAGGCCCGACCACGACGAACAGGCGATGGTCCTTGCCGTCGAGAATATTGCGCACCACTTCACGGCCGGCAGTCACGGTCTGCAGGGCCTTGGCGCTGAGGGGGATTTCCTTCTTGAGCTGATCAGGGGTGATCAGGGTCTCGTTGGAGGCAACGTTCAAGTCATCGATCGGTAAATCAGCCATCGTGTTACTCGTCAGGTCACGGGTGCCGGCCGCCAACTATCCCCGTGCGGCCCAGCAGCAAGAATAATCGCAGCGGGGAGCCGAACCTTAGCGCGTTACAGATGGCACGACAATGGGCTGAACCCAGTCATTGTGGGGTTTTTACCTGAGCGAGGGGGTTGCGCGCGAATGGACTGCCCAGCGCTACGTAACCTGTGTAAAAAGAGTGCTGACCCTTTACCTGGAGATTGGCATGCATTCGCACCCCCCTCGCATCGGCATCATCGGCAGTGGCGCCATCGGCGGCTTTTATGGGTTGATGCTGGCCCGGGCCGGTTTCGATGTGCATTTTCTGTTGCGCAGCGAGTACCAGGCCGTTTGTGAACGCGGGCTGAGCCTGGACAGTGCCGTGCATGGCGCACTGCACATGCGGGTGCAGGCTTACGTCAGTGCCGCCGACATGCCGCCCTGTGACTGGCTTCTGATCGGGGCCAAGGCCACCAGCAACGAGCAGTTGGCACCGTTGATCGTCCAGGCTGCTGCGCCCGGCGCCAAGGTGGTGCTGTTGCAGAACGGCCTGGGTGTCGAGGAGCAGTTGCGTCCGGCCTTGCGCAGCGACATGCACCTGCTCGGCGGCCTGTGCTTCATCTGCGTCAACCGCCAGGCGCCAGGTGTAATCCGCCACCAGGCGCTGGGGGCGGTCAACCTGGGGTATCACAGCGGGCCGGCCACCGATTGCGGTGTCGCGCTGGTGAATGAAGGCGCCGGGTTGTTCCAGGCGGCGGGGATCGACTCGCAGGCCATGCCGAACCTGGCCTTGGCGCGCTGGCAGAAGCTGGTGTGGAACGTGCCTTACAACGGGCTGTCGGTGCTGCTGGGGGCCAGCACTTCGCCACTGATGGCCGACAGCAATAGCCGCGAGCTGATACAGGCCTTGATGGCCGAGGTGGTGCAGGGGGCGGCAGCCTGTGGCCATGTACTGCCCGAGGGCTATGCCGAGCACTTGTTCCAGGTGACCGAGCGCATGCCTGACTACTGGCCGAGCATGCATCACGACCATGTCCACAAACGCCCGTTGGAGCTGGGGGCCATTTACGCCGAGCCGTTGGCACGCGCTCGGGCGGCAGGCTGCAGCATGCCGCGCATTGAAATGCTGTACCAAGCGCTGAGTTTCATCGACAGCAGCAACCGGCCTGCCTGAGAGGGTGGCCGAGGCTTCGGCGGGGCCTTCCAGCCCACGGCGGCAGCGNAAAGCGAGCGTCCGGCGCGCTGCTAAGCTGAAGCTTGCTCTGCCGCTGCGGCAGTCGAGGAGGTCGAATGATCCGCTCCATGCTGTACGCCACCGACCTCGGTGTCTACGCCCCTTTCGTGATGCAACACGCGCTGGCCCTGGCGCGCACGTTCGGTGCCGAGTTGTATGTGATCCACGCGGTCGAGCCGATGGGCCAGTTCGCCGAATCCCTCCTGCAAAGTTACCTCGATGAGCAGACGCTCGATCAATTGCACAGCCAGGGGGTGAACACCGTGATGGCGAACATAGAGCAGCGTGTACTGGAAAACTTTCGCGACGAGCTGGGCGAAGAGGCTGACCTGGCGGTGATCAAGGCCGTGCGTGTGCGTCAGGGCGACCCGGCGCAGGTGATTCTCGACCAGGCCCAGCGGCTAAGCGTCGACCTGTTGATATTCGGTAGCCACAGTGCCGGTGCCGGGGTGGATGTACCGCTGGGGCGCACGGCGGTGCGGCTGCTGCAGCTGTCGCCGGTGCCGGTGTACATGGTGCCCTTGGCGCAGCATCTGGGGCGTAGGAAAACGTGAAGATAGGTGCAGTCCATTTCCGTGGGCATGTAACAAAATAGTTCTAGATTTATTTCCAGAACCACTAATATAGTTATATATCGTCGCTGCCTGCTGCCGCGGACTCACCGCTGAACCGAGGGAAACCTATGAAGCTTCAACAACTGCGCTACATCTGGGAAGTGGCGCACCATGACCTCAACGTCTCCGCGACGGCGCAGAGCCTGTATACCTCCCAGCCAGGTATCAGCAAGCAGATCCGCCTGCTCGAAGACGAATTGGGGGTTGAAGTCTTTGCCCGCAGCGGCAAGCATCTGACCCGCGTGACCCCGGCCGGTGAGCGCATCATCAATACCGCAGGCGAAATCCTGCGCAAGGTCGAGAGCATCAAGCAGATTGCCCAAGAGTTCTCCAACGAGAAGAAGGGCACGCTGTCCATCGCCACCACCCACACCCAGGCGCGCTACGCGTTGCCGCCGGTTATCAGCAGCTTTATCAAGCAGTATCCGGAGGTGTCCCTGCACATGCATCAGGGTTCGCCCATGCAGATTGCCGAGATGGCTGCGGACGGTACGGTCGATTTCGCCATCGCCACCGAGGCGCTGGAGCTGTTCGGCGATCTGATCATGATGCCGTGCTACAAGTGGAACCGTTGCGTTGTGGTGCCACAGGGGCACCCGCTGGCCAAGCTGCCGAAACTGACCCTGGAAGCCGTCGCCGAATACCCGATCGTCACCTACGTGTTCGGTTTCACCGGGCGCTCGAAATTGGATGAAGCTTTCAATCACCGCGGCCTCACGCCAAAAGTGGTCTTCACCGCGGCTGACGCCGACGTCATCAAGACGTATGTGCGCCTGGGGCTGGGCGTGGGTATCGTTGCTGGCATGGCTGTGGACGCCAAGCTCGACAGTGACTTGGTGGCGCTGGATGCCAGTGAGCTGTTCGAAGCCAGTATCACCAAGATCGGCTTCCGTCGGGGTACCTTCCTGCGCGGCTTCATGTGCGACTTCATTGAGAAGTTTGCCCCGCACCTGACCCGTGAAGTGATGGCCAAGGCCATTCAGTGCCATAACAAGCAAGAGCTGGAAGCGTTGTTCGAAGGTGTCGAGCTGCCGGTTCACTGATTCGGGAGTGATGGGGCCGCTGTGGGAGCGGGCGGCTTTGGTCGCGATCACCGGCAAAGGCGGTGCCATGCACCGCGTCGCCTGCTTCGCGGGTAAACCCGCTCCTACAGACCGCCCGGGCTATCTCAAGCCTTGCTGATCAGGTTGCCCGCATGCAACCCGCATTCCTTCTGCGTCGACTCTTCCCACCACCAGCGCCCTTCACGCTCATGCTGGTTTGGCAGCACCGGGCGGGTGCATGGCTCGCAGCCAATGCTGATGAAGCCACGCTCGTGCAGGCTGTTGTACGGCAGCTCGAGCATGCGGATATAACCCCATACCTCTTCACTGCTCATCTGCGCCAGCGGGTTGAACTTGTACAGCGTGCGCTCAGGCGTAGAAAAGGCGCTGTCGATTTCCAGTGCTGCCACCTGGCTGCGGGTGCCCGGGCTTTGGTCGCGGCGCTGGCCGGTGGCCCAGGCGCTGACGGTGGCCAGCTTGCGTCGCAGCGGCTCGATCTTGCGAATGCCGCAGCACTCGCCATGGCCGTCCTTGTAGAAGCTGAACAGGCCCTTTTCCTTGACGAACGGGTCGAGCTTGGCGCGGTCCGGGCTGAGGATTTCGATCGGCAGGTTGTACTGTTCGCGTACCTGGTCGATGAACCGGTAGGTCTCCGGATGCAGGCGCCCGGTGTCGAGGCTGAATACCTTTACCTGCTTGTTCAGCTTCCAGGCCATGTCGACCAGCACCACATCCTCGGCGCCGCTGAAGGAGATCCACAGGTCATCGCCGAAGTGCTCGAAGGCAAGCTTGAGGATGTCCTGCGGGGACTTGTTGGCATAGGTCGCGGCCAGGGCGGCGACGTCGAAGGGTTGGCTCATCAGGCGGTTTCCATCTTGGCTGTGGCGCTGTGCGCTCGTAGTAGGGGGATGGTAACAAAAAAAACGTGGTCTAGATGGGCTCACAAGCCCTGCAGGGTCTGCATCAGCACCCGCACTTTGGCGATCGACTCTTCATACTCGGCCTGCCACTGCGAGTCGGCTACCACCGCGCCGCCGCCCCAGCAACTGACCTGTCCATCTTTGATCAGCAAGCTGCGAATGGCGATCGAACTGTCCATTTCGCCGCGCACATCCACATACAGCAGCGAGCCGCAGTACAGCGCGCGGCGCGCGGGTTCCAGTTCGTCGATGATCTGCATGGCGCGGATTTTCGGCGCGCCGGTAATCGAGCCGCCAGGGAAGCTGTCGCCGATCAGGTCCAGCGCGTCCTTGTCGCTGGCCAGCTGGCCAGTGATGCTGCTGACCAGATGGTGCACATTGGGGTAACTCTCCAGGCTGAACAGTTCCGGTACCTTCACTGAGCCGATCTCACACGTGCGTCCCAGGTCGTTGCGCAGCAGGTCGACGATCATCAGGTTTTCCGAGCGATCCTTCGGGCTGTGCAGCAGCTCTTGGGCATTACGCTGGTCTTCAGCCGGGTCGCTGGCGCGTGGGCGGGTGCCCTTGATCGGCCGGGTTTCCACCTGGCCCTGGCTGACGCGGATGAAACGCTCGGGCGAAAAGCTCAGCAGGGTACTGCCGTCGGCCAGTTGCTGGTAGCCGGAGAAGGGTGTCGGGCAGGCCTGGCGCAGGGCCTGGTAGGCCCGCCATGGATCGCCTTGGCAGGGCGCGCGAAAGCGTTGGGTGAGGTTGATCTGGTAGCAGTCACCGGCCTGGATGTAGCGTTGTACCTGATCGAAAGCGGTTTTGTATTGCTCCGGCTCCAGGTCACCGGCCATCGGTGCGAGCAGCCGGAAGTCGCCGGTGGTGGTGCTGGTGTCCTGGAACAGGCTGATAAGGCGTTCGCGTTCGTCGCCTGCCAGGCTCGGGTGGAACACCAGCTGGCTGGTGCCGAGCAGATGATCGCTGACCAGTGCCCAGGCATACAGGCCCAGTTGTGCGTCTGGCAGGCCGAGGTCGTCCACGGCCAGGCTTGGCAGGTGTTCCAGGCGGCGGCCGAAGTCGTAGCTCAGGTAGCCGATCAGGCCCCCGACAAAGGGCAGTTCTACACCGTTGGGCAAGTCGGCGTGGCCCAGTTGTGCCAGGCCAGCGCGCAGGCGCTGGAGGAAGACGCGGCCATCTTCATCGGGCTGCGCCTGCAGTTGTTGCAGCGGCCAGGCGCTGAGCAGGTCGAAACGCCCGCGTTCGGCGCCGGGGCGGGCGCTGTCGAGCAGGATCGCACCGGGGGCCTGGCGCAGGTGGGCGAAATAGGCGGCAGGGTCGGGCTGGTAGGGCAGGGGGTGTAGCGTGCAGGTCGGCATCAGTATGGACGGCGATGTAAAAGCGAGGAGGGCGATTGTAGACCTGTGCAGGAAAAGCGCCTAGCGCTGGGTACGACATTCAACATTGTGTTTGGCCCATACGCAGCACAAGGCAGTTCCTGCAGGTTGAGCGAAGCGCTCGAATCAACTGCAGTGCTTGCAGGAGCAACCTTGTGCTGCGAATGGGCTGCAACGCAGCCCCTGTATTTCAGCGGTTAGGCACATGCCCGAACAGGCCCTGTGCTACCCGTACCCGCTGCTCGGCGTCTTCGGTCACACCCTCCTTGGCCAGTGCTTCGATGTGCGCCTCAATGGCATGGGTGCGCTGAGTCAGGCCGCAGTCGTTGGCAATCTGGATGTTCAGCCCCGGGCGGGCGTTGAGCTCCAGAATCAGCGGGCCCTTGTCCTGGTCAAGCACCATGTCCACGCCGATATAGCCCAGGCCGCACAGTTCATAGCAGCCAGCGGCCAGCTTCATGAAGCCGTCCCAGTTCGGCAGTTGCACGCCGTCCACCGCGTTGGTGGTGTCCGGGTGCTTGCTGATGATGTTGTTCAGCCAGGTGCCGCGCAGGGTCACGCCGGTGGCCAGGTCGACACCCACACCGATGGCGCCCTGGTGCAGGTTGGCCTTGCCGCCAGACTGGCGAGTCGGCAGGCGCAGCATGGCCATCACCGGGTAGCCCATCAGGACGATGATGCGGATGTCCGGTACACCTTCGTAACTGATGCTCTTGAAAATCTGGTCCGGGGTCACGCGGTACTCGATCAGCGCGCGGTCGCGGTGCCCGCCGAGGGAGTACAGCCCGGTGAGGATGCTGGAAATCTGGTGCTCGATTTCCTCATGGCTGATGATCTTGCCCGACACTGTGCGGTAGCGGTCCTCGAAGCGGTCGGCGATTACCAGGATGCCGTCACCGCCGGCGCCTTGCGCCGGCTTGATGACGAAATCGCTGCGACCGCCGATGATCTGGTCGAGCTTATCGATCTCTTTTTCGGTCTCGATGATGCCGTACATTTCCGGCACATGGATGCCGGCCGCCAGTGCGCGCTCCTTGGTGATGATCTTGTCGTCGACGATCGGGTACAGGCTGCGCTTGTTGTACTTCAGCACATAGTCCGCGTTACGTCGGTTGATCCCCATGATGCCCCGGGCCTCCAGGGCTTTCCACGTCTTGATCAGGCCAAACATCAGGTGTCTGCCTTTTTCAGGAAGGCTTTGAAGCGCACGAGCTCGGTCAGGCGGTAGCCGCGATAACGGCCCATCGCCAGCATGAAGCCCACCAGGATCAGCAGCACCGCCGGGAAGGTGAACACGAAGTACACCAGCTCCGGCACCATCATCAGCAGGTGTGCCAGGGAGGCGGCGAACAGGGTGCCGATGGCCACTTTCATGGCATGGCCGCCACCACGCTCCTCCCAGGTGATCGACAGGCGTTCGATGGTCATGGTCAGGATCACCATCGGGAACAGTGCTACCGACAGCCCGCGTTCAAGTCCCAGCTTGTGGCTGAACAGGCTGATGGCGGCAATCAGCACCACGACGAAGGTCAATACCACCGACAGGCGTGGCAGCATCTGCAGCTTGAGGTGTTCCAGGTACGAGCGCAGCGACAGGCCCAGGGCAGTGATCACCGTGAACAGCATGATACCGAAGCCCAACTGGGTTTCGCGGAACGCCAGGGCGATCAGCACCGGGGTGAATGTGCCCAGGGTCTGGATGCCGATCAGGTTGCGCAGCACCAGGATCACCAGCACGCCGATCGGGATCATGACCATGATCATGAAGGTTTGCTGGGTTTGCAGCGGCAAACCGTACAGCGAGTACTCGAGGAAGTCGGCGTCGGTGTTCTCGTCGGTCAGCTTGGCCAGGCGGATGGCGTTCATCTCGCTGTTGTTCATGCTGAAGGTGACAGTGGCCTTCTTGCCGCCATCGACGGTGATCAGGTTGTCGTCACCGGTCCACCACAGCAGGCGGTCGCTCGGCAGGCCTTGCTCACCGGTGTCCGGGTTGAAGTACAGCCAGTCGTCGCCGTTGAAGCTGCGCAGCCACAGCTCCGGGGTTTGCGGGGTGTCGGCCAGCAGGCGGATGGTGTGCACCTTTTCCATCGGCACGTGGGCGATCGACAGCAGCAGGTCGATGACCTGGGCCTTCTTCATTGCCGAAGTATCGCCGGCCAGCAGCAGCTTGACGTTGTCGTCGTTGAGGTTGTTGACCCGCTTGATGGTCTCGCTGACAAAGGTCTCGACGTCGGCCGAGTGCTGACGTATAGGCGCCATCAGCGCTTCAGCGGCGATCTTCTCGGGGCCTTCGACGGCCAGGCTGTCACGGAAGGTCGGGCCTTTGATCTTGGTCTTCTCGTTGCTGTAGCGCTTGGTCAGTACCAGGCGGTAGTAGAGGGTCTGGTTGCCACTGGCGCGACGTGCCGACCAGGTAACCTTGCGGTTGCCGTCGGCGCGGTTGATGCTGACCCCGTAGTTGTTGGAGATGAAGCTCTCGTTGAGGCTGACGTAGTCGCGGTTCAGCGGTGGCACGAACATCTGCACCTTGACCGGGTCCTTGCTGCTGGCCACGAACTCGACCTTGGCGTCAATGTTCCACAGGTCGTCGGTTTCATCCTCGGTCACCGGGATGCCGAGCACGAAGATCTGATAAGCCGTGACCGCCACGCCCAATAGCACCAGCACGGTGATCAGGACTTTCAGATGGAGGGTGAGAGAGCGCATCGGGATTACTCTGCTTTGGGAGCGTCGGTGGCACAGGCAGGTTTGCCGGCCGCATATTTAAGGCTTGGGTCAACCAGTGCGTCGAAGTGCTTGAGCGCCTCGGAACCGATCAGCAGCGGGAACTGGAAGGCGCTGCGGTCGGTGAGGTTGACTTCGATGGTGCGCCTGGTCTGGCCCATGCAGATTTCGAGTTCGATGACCGGGCGGGCCGTGTAGGCCTTGCCTGATTCGGCATCATAGTCGCCGGCCCGGCGCTTGATCTTGCTGACGCGTGCCAGTGGGCGTTCGATCGGGTGCGAATGGGCCGCATCGATGGCGAGGTAGAAGCGTACCCAGCTTTCGCCATTGCGCTTGAACCGCTTGATGTCGCGGGCGCTGAGCGACGCGGTCTTGGCACCGGTGTCGAGCTTGGCGGCCACTTCCAGGTCCAGGTCGCCCAGATGTGCGTATTCGTTGAGACCATACACGGTCTTGCCCGCAGCCTGGCCAAGGGCCGGCAGCAGGGTGAGGCATAGCAGCAATAAAACGGGTGTAAGTCTCATATTCCTGGCGCGGTGCATTGCAAGGTTCTAGGCAAGGTTCAGGTCAAGGTGACTGGCAATTACTGCGCAAGCTTCCTCGTTTATCTGTCAACAGGCACGAATGCATGACAGACAGGCTATCCATACCCCATCGGAGGCGCGGCATTCTATCACGCCGACGTCTTGACGCCAGCGGTGCGCGATCTGACAGCGTTGTAGTGGTGATAGTTCGCGATTAGACGATTGTCGACAATGTTCATTTTGTCTTTGACTTGAAGGGCTCGTTTCGTTAGTTTCTGGCGAAGAGATTTAAAAGGTGTCGACAATATGCAGGACCTTTCCACCCCCGGCCCGGTGCTGACAGACGAAACGGAAACCCTCTCCGAAAACGTCTTCCGGCGCATCCAGGCGGCCATTGTCAAGGGTGATATCGCCCCCGGCAGCAAGATTTCCGAGCCGGAGTTGGCGCGCACCTATGGCATCAGCCGCGGGCCGCTACGCGAAGCTATCCACCGCCTTGAAGGCCAGCGCTTGCTGGTGCGCGTGCCGCATGTGGGCGCGCGGGTGGTATCGCTCAACCACGCCGAGCTGATCGAGCTGTACGAAATTCGCGAGTCGCTGGAAGGCATGGCCTGCCGCCTGGCCGCCGAGCGCATGAGCCAGGCCGACATCGACGAACTGCGCCGGGTGCTCGACACCCATGAGCGCGATGCCGCGTTCCAGGCCGGCCTGGGCTACTACCAGCAGGAAGGCGACTACGACTTCCATTACCGGATTATTCAGGGTAGCGGCAATCAGACCCTGGTCAAGATGCTCTGCGGCGAGCTGTACCAGCTGGTGCGCATGTACCGTATCCAGTTCTCTGCCACGCCTAACCGGCCACGCCAGGCCTTTGCCGAGCACCATCGCATTCTTGATGCCATTGCCGACCGTGACGGCGAACTGGCCGAACTCCTGATGCGCCGCCACATCGGCGCGTCCAAGCGCAATATCGAGCGTCACTACCTGGACGCCCACAACAACAGCACACGAGGTGAGAAATGACAGTCAAGAGCACCCCCGGTCAGCGTTTCCGTGACGCCGTTGCCGCTGAACATCCGCTGCAGGTAGTTGGTGCCATCAACGCCAACCATGCCCTGCTGGCCAAGCGCGCCGGCTTCAAGGCCATCTACCTGTCAGGTGGCGGTGTGGCCGCCGGCTCCCTGGGCCTGCCAGACCTGGGCATCACTGGCCTGGACGACGTGCTCACCGACGTGCGTCGTATCACCGACGTGTGCGACCTGCCGCTGTTGGTGGATGTCGACACCGGCTTCGGCGCTTCGGCCTTCAACGTTGCCCGTACCGTGCGCTCGATGAGCAAGTTCGGCGCTGCCGCCATTCATATCGAGGACCAGGTTGGCGCCAAGCGTTGTGGCCACCGTCCCAACAAGGAAATTGTCAGCCAGCAGGAAATGGTCGACCGTATCAAGGCTGCCGTCGACGCCCGCAGCGATGACAGCTTCGTGATCATGGCGCGTACCGATGCGCTGGCCGTCGAAGGCCTGAACGCGGCCCTCGACCGTGCCGAGGCGTGTGTCGAAGCTGGCGCCGACATGATCTTCCCGGAAGCCATCACCGAACTGCAGATGTACAAGACTTTCGCTGATCGGGTGAAGGCACCGATCCTGGCCAACATCACCGAGTTCGGTGCCACGCCGCTGTACACAACCGAAGAGCTGGCCTCGGTCGACGTGTCGTTGGTGCTGTACCCGCTGTCGGCGTTCCGCGCCATGAACAAAGCAGCCGAGAACGTGTATACCGCGCTGCGCCGTGACGGCACGCAAAAGAACGTGATCGACACCATGCAGACTCGCATGGAGCTTTACGATGCCATTGGTTATCACGCCTTCGAGCAGAGCCTCGATGCACTGTTTGCCCAGAAGAAGGGCTAAGCGCTAGCGCCCGAATTAGCCAGAAAGCATCCATAACAAATTCAAGAAAGGAGAAACACCATGGCCGAAGCAAAAGTACTCAGTGGCGCAGGCCTGCGTGGCCAGGTGGCCGGCCAGACTGCACTGTCGACCGTGGGCCAGGCCGGTGCCGGGCTGACCTACCGTGGTTATGATGTGCGTGACCTGGCGGCCGGTGCCGAGTTCGAAGAAGTCGCCTACCTGCTGCTGTACGGCGAGCTGCCAACCCAGGCCGAACTGGCCGACTACAAGCGCAAGCTCAAGGGCCTGCGTGACCTGCCGCAAGCCTTGAAGGAAGTGCTTGAGCGCATCCCGCGCGATGCCCACCCGATGGACGTCATGCGCACTGGTTGCTCGGTACTGGGCACCCTCGAACCAGAACTGACCTTCGAAGCCCAGCGCGACAAGACCGACCGCCTGCTGGCGCTGTTCCCGGCCGTGATGTGCTACTGGTACCGCTTCACCCACCATGGCGTACGCATCGACTGCACCACTGATGAAGACACCTTGGGTGGCCACTTCCTGCACCTGCTGCACGGCAAGAAGCCGAGCGAGCTGCACGTCAAGGTCATGAACGTGTCGCTGATTCTCTACGCTGAACACGAATTCAACGCCTCGACATTCACTGCCCGCGTCTGCGCCTCGACCCTGTCTGACTTGTACTCCTGCGTTACCGCAGCCATCGGCTCGCTGCGTGGCCCGCTGCACGGCGGTGCCAACGAGGCTGCGATGGAACTGATCGAACGCTTCCAGAGCCCGCAGGAAGCCACCGCCGAGCTGCTGCGCATGCTCGAGCGCAAAGACAAGATCATGGGCTTTGGCCATGCCATCTACAAAGAGTCCGACCCGCGCAACGAGGTGATCAAGGGCTGGTCGAAGCAGCTGGCTGATGAAGTGGGTGACAAGGTGCTGTACCCGGTGTCCGAAGCCATCGACAAGACCATGTGGGAGCAGAAGCGCCTGTTCCCCAACGCCGACTTCTACCATGCCTCGGCGTACCACTTCATGGGCATTCCGACCAAGCTGTTCACCCCGATCTTCGTCTGCTCGCGGCTGACCGGCTGGGCGGCGCACGTCTTCGAGCAGCGCGCCAACAACCGCATCATCCGCCCGAGCGCCGAGTATGTCGGCGTCGAACAGCGCCAGTTCGTGCCGATCGAGCAGCGCTGAATAGCTATAGAGAGGCAACCCGTTCCCCTTGTGGGAGCGGGCGTGCCCCCGANCACGCCCGCTCCCACAGGTACGGTGAAACCTTCCGAATCCTGTGACCGAGCCTGATTCCATGATGAACACTGCATACCGCAAGCACCTGCCAGGCACCGACCTGGACTACTTCGATGCCCGCGCGGCGGTCGAGGCGATCAAGCCCGGCGCCTACGACGGCTTGCCATACACGTCCCGCGTGCTCGCCGAGAACCTGGTGCGCCGCTGCGACCCTGCTACGCTCGATGCCTCGCTGAGCCAGCTGATCGAGCGCAAGCGCGACCTCGACTTCCCGTGGTTCCCGGCCCGCGTGGTGTGCCATGACATCCTTGGCCAGACTGCGCTGGTGGACCTTGCCGGCCTGCGTGACGCCATTGCCGACAAAGGCGGCGACCCGGCCCAGGTCAACCCGGTGGTGCCGGTGCAACTGATCGTCGACCACTCGCTGGCCGTCGAGTGCGGTGGTTTCGACCCGCAGGCCTTCGAAAAGAACCGCGCCATCGAAGACCGCCGCAACGAAGACCGCTTCCACTTCATCAATTGGACCAAGAAGGCGTTCAAGAACGTCGACGTGATCCAGCCGGGCAACGGCATCATGCACCAGATCAACCTGGAGAAGATGTCGCCGGTGGTCCACAGCGACCGCGGTGTCGCCTACCCGGACACCTGCGTCGGCACCGACAGCCACACGCCGCATGTCGATGCACTGGGTGTGATCGCCATCGGCGTAGGCGGCCTGGAAGCCGAAAACGTGATGCTCGGCCGCGCCTCCTGGATGCGCCTGCCGGAAATCGTCGGCGTCGAGCTGACTGGCAAACTGGCCCCGAACATCACCGCCACCGACCTGGTACTGGCCTTGACCGAATTCCTGCGCAAGCAGAAAGTGGTCGGCGCTTACCTGGAGTTCCATGGCGAGGGTGCTCGCGCCCTGACCTTGGGCGACCGCGCCACCATTTCCAACATGGCCCCGGAATACGGCGCCACGGCGGCGATGTTCGCCATCGACCAGCAGACCATCGACTACCTGCGCCTGACCGGCCGTGAAGAGCAGCAGGTCAAACTGGTGGAAACCTACGCCAAGGCCACCGGCCTGTGGGCGGACAGCCTGGGCGGCGCCGTCTACGAGCGCACCCTGAGCTTCGACCTGTCGAGCGTGGTACGCAACATGGCCGGCCCGTCCAACCCGCATGCTCGCGTCGCCACCAGCGACCTGGCGGCCAAAGGCATCGCCGGCAGCTGGGAAGAAGTGCCGGGGCAGATGCCGGACGGCGCGGTGATCATCGCTGCCATCACCAGTTGCACCAACACCAGCAACCCGCGCAACGTGATTGCCGCAGGCCTGATTGCGCGCAATGCCAACAAGCTGGGCCTGACCCGCAAGCCATGGGTCAAGTCGTCGCTGGCACCTGGCTCCAAGGCCGTGCAGCTGTACCTGGAGGAAGCAGGGCTGGAGAAGGAGCTGGAGCAACTGGGCTTTGGCATCGTCGCCTTCGCCTGCACCACCTGCAACGGTATGTCCGGCGCCCTGGACCCGGTGATCCAGCAAGAAATCATCGACCGCGACCTGTACGCCACTGCCGTGTTGTCGGGTAACCGCAACTTCGACGGGCGTATCCACCCGTACGCCAAGCAGGCCTTCCTAGCCTCGCCACCGCTGGTGGTGGCCTATGCCATTGCCGGTACCATTCGTTTCGACATCGAGAAGGATGTGCTGGGCGTGGTCGACGGCAAGGAAATCCGCCTCAAGGACATCTGGCCCAGCGACGAAGAAATCGATGCGGTGGTGCGTGCTGCGGTCAAGCCGGAGCAGTTCCGCAAGGTCTACATCCCGATGTTCGCCATCGAGGAAGACCGCGGGCCAAAAGTTGCGCCGCTGTATGATTGGCGCCCGATGAGCACCTACATCCGCCGCCCTCCCTACTGGGAAGGGGCCCTGGCCGGCGAGCGCACCCTGCGCGGCATGCGTCCCCTGGCGGTGCTGCCGGACAACATCACCACCGACCACCTGTCGCCGTCCAACGCGATCATGCTCGACAGCGCTGCGGGTGAGTACCTGGCGAAAATGGGCCTGCCGGAAGAAGACTTCAACTCCTACGCTACCCACCGTGGCGACCACCTGACCGCCCAGCGCGCCACCTTCGCCAACCCTAAACTGTTCAACGAAATGGTGCGCAACGACGATGGCAGCGTGAAGCAGGGCTCGCTGGCGCGTATCGAGCCGGAAGGCAAGGTTACCCGCATGTGGGAGGCGATCGAGACCTACATGCAGCGCAAGCAGCCGCTGATCATTGTCGCCGGTGCCGACTACGGCCAGGGTTCGTCCCGTGACTGGGCGGCCAAGGGCGTGCGTCTGGCCGGTGTCGAGGCGATCGTGGCCGAAGGCTTCGAGCGTATTCACCGCACCAATCTGGTAGGCATGGGCGTGCTGCCGCTGGAGTTCAAGCCGGGCACCGACCGCAAGACCCTGGGCCTGGATGGCAGCGAAACCTATGACGTGCTGGGTGCGCGTACGCCACGGGCGACCCTGACCCTGGTGGTTACCCGTGCCAATGGCGAGCGCCTTGAGGTACCGGTGACCTGCCGTCTGGACACCGCCGAGGAAGTGTCGATCTACGAAGCGGGCGGGGTGCTGCAGCGCTTTGCCCAGGACTTCCTCGAAGCGACCGCCTGAGCATGAATCGGGGGCCGCTTTGCGGCCCTTTNCCTGTGGGAGCGGCCTTGTGTCGCGAAAGGGCTGCAAGGCAGCCCCAGGGTATTTCACCGGACTATCAGGATGCCCAAGAAAATGGCACATGTACCCCAGATCAAAATCCCCGCCACCTACATCCGCGGCGGCACCAGCAAAGGCGTGTTCTTCCGCCTGCAGGACCTGCCCGAGCAGGCGCAAATTCCAGGTCCCGCTCGCGATGCGCTGCTGCTGCGGGTAATCGGCAGCCCCGACCCTTACGGCAAGCAGATCGACGGCATGGGCGGCGCCACGTCGAGCACCAGCAAGACCGTCATCCTGTCGCAAAGCATCAAGCCCGAGCACGATGTCGACTACCTGTTCGGCCAGGTCAGCATCGACAAGGCCTTCGTCGACTGGAGCGGCAACTGCGGCAACCTGTCCGCTGCGGTCGGTTCGTTTGCCATCAGCAGTGGCCTGGTCGACCCGGCGCGTATTCCGCGCAACGGTATCGCCACCGTGCGTATCTGGCAGGCGAATATCGGCAAGACCATCATCGCCCACGTTCCGATCACTGAAGGTGAAGTGCAGGAAACCGGCGACTTTGAGCTGGACGGAGTCACCTTCCCGGCGGCCGAGGTGCAGCTGGAGTTTCTTGACCCTGCAGCCGATGAAGACGGCGGTGGCGGTGCCATGTTCCCCACTGGCAATCTGGTCGATGACCTGGAAGTGCCGGGGGTCGGTACGTTCAAGGCGACCCTGATCAATGCCGGTATCCCGACCATTTTTGTCAATGCTGCCGATATCGGCTACACCGGTACCGAACTGCAGGACGCCATCAACGGCGATCCGCAGGCGCTGCTGCGCTTCGAGACCATTCGCGCCTATGGCGCCGTGCGCATGGGGCTTATCGACAACGTCGACCAGGCTGCCGGGCGTCAGCACACGCCGAAAGTGGCGTTCGTCGCGCCGCCGAGCACCTACACTGCCTCCAGTGGCAAGGCGGTGCAGGCCGGTGAGATCGACCTGCTGGTGCGGGCCTTGTCGATGGGCAAGCTGCACCATGCCATGATGGGTACGGCTGCGGTGGCAATTGGCACTGCGGCGGCCATTCCGGGCACGCTGGTCAACCTCGCCGCTGGCGGAGGCGAGCGCAGCGCTGTGCGTTTCGGTCATCCTTCGGGCACCCTGCGGGTCGGGGCCGAGGCACGCCAGGTGAATGGTGAGTGGACGGTAACCAAGGCAATCATGAGCCGTAGTGCTCGCGTGCTGATGGAGGGCTGGGTTCGCGTGCCTGGCGACAGCTTCTAACGCACCACTGGCGCTCGGCTTTAGTTCGTTGGGGCCGCCAAGCGGCCCTTCGCGGGCTTG